>JBFLXB010000001.1:300000-433458 GCA_040757335.1 Nitrospirota bacterium
AGTAGCCGCCGCTGTTGTGCCAGATCCAGACGTTGTGGATTGTAGAAGATGTGGGATCCAGCACCACGTCCCACATCGCCAACACGAACGCCGCGACCACCGGCAGGGCGATTCGGTTGAGCCGCTGGTTCAGACGGGCGTCGGCCTTGTCGAGCAGGATATTGCCGATCACCCACGCGGTATAACCCATCCCAAAGTACAGCACGCCGACGTCGAGCGGCACCCGGCCGATCATCGGGGCATGAAAGAAATTCGTGTAGTGATAACGATCAAAAGGGGACCCAATGGCAATGCTCGCGTTTTCCATCAACAAGCCGACCCCTGAAGACAGCAGGAGGAACACGAGCATGCCCCTCGCGCCGTACCGCATGGAGCCGTGGATCAGGGCGAGGCAGACCGCGGTGACCATCAGTACCAACACTTGGTGCGTGGGCACCATAAAGAACATCACGGCACTGACCACGGTGTACGCCGGCAGCAGAAGCCACAACGCGGTCGTGAGTCGCGACGCGCCACCTGGAAACAAACTGTCGGCACGAGGGTTCGACATCCCCATGCGTCACACCTCCTTTGCGCGATCAAGCTGTCGCGAGCGGTCAGGCAGTCGTTCCGCGTAGCGACCGGTCCCGACGGGGCCCGATGTCGCTCCATCTCCCGGTAAGGGCCGGGCTCGATTATAGACCAGATTGAGGTACTCGATGGCGTTTGAAGCGAACTACGCCGCCGCGGAGGTCGTTTGTCCCGAGTTCAAGCCCCAGGGTGACTCGTTCAACCATGATTCGAGCTCGTCGGCGGCGAGGGGGCGTCCCATGTAGTACCCCTGCGCGGCGTCACAACCGAGAGCGGCCAGCTGTTCCCAGGCGGCTTGGTCCTCGACCCCTTCCGCCGTCACGTCCAGCCCGAGATGATGCCCCAGCGAAATGATCGAACCCACGATCGTGATCGCGTGGGCATCCTTGGCCACGCCGTGGACGAACGATTTATCGATCTTGATCTCGTGCACGGGGAGGTCCTTCAAGTACCCCAGGGAAGAATAGCCCGTCCCGAAGTCATCGACCGCCAGCCGCGTCCCCACCTCACGTAACCTGGCGAGGACACTTTTGGCGCGTTGCAGATCCGTCATCACCGCGCTCTCGGTAATTTCGAGATGCAAGGCGGAAGGCGGCATCCCGTAGGTGGACAAGACGTCGGCGACCTGATCGGGCAGGTTCGGGTCGTGGAGGTTTCGCGCCGAGAGATTCACGGCCACCCCGAGCCGGACGCCCGCCCGTTGCCAGGTCTCCCATTGGCGACAGGCCGCCACCAGCACCCATCGCGTGAGGGACTTAATCAACCCGGTCTGCTCGGCCGTGGGGATGAATTCGTCGGGCGGGATGGAGTGATAGTCCGGGTGATGCCAGCGGGCGAGCGCTTCCACCCCTACGATGCGACGGGTCGCGAACGCGATCTTGGGCTGATAGTGGAGGCGAAATTGGTCCGTACCGATCGCCTGCTGCAGCGCACCCGAGAGCGCCAGGCGGAGCGGGCTATGCTGGTCGTGCGAGGCGTCATAGAT
This sequence comes from Nitrospirota bacterium, assembly GCA_040757335.1. NCBI lineage: Bacteria > Pseudomonadati > Nitrospirota > Nitrospirota bacterium. The sequence continues at coordinate 301,556 of JBFLXB010000001.1, forward strand.
CACGTATTCCCCGGTTTTTTTGGCGGCGTACATGGCCACGTCGGCTCTGCGCAGGAGGGTGTCGGGGTTATCACCGTGTTCGGGGTAGAGCGCCACCCCGAGACTCGCCCGCACGGCGAGGGGCAAGCCTTGGATCACCACGGGCGCCTGCAGCGCGTTGAGGATCTTCTGGATGACGACGTGGACGTCGGCCGCAGTCGCCAAACGCGGCAGGAGGACGGCGAATTCATCTCCTCCCAGGCGTGCTACCAGATCCGGTTCCCACAACACCGCGCGCAAGCGCGCTCCCACCTGTTGTAAGACGTGGTCGCCCCGATAGTGGCCCAGGGTGTCGTTGATCTCCTTAAATCCGTTCAAGTCCATGAGCAAGAGCGCCATGATCTTGTCATGACGGGTATCGCCCTGAATGCCCTCCTGCAGGCGGTCGTACAGTCTGTTCCGATTCGGCAGATGCGTCAGCGGGTCACAATACGCCATGCGATGCACCATGGCGTCGGCCAGTCGGCGGGCCCGACGGCTGGCCGCTTCTCGCAACTCCCGCTGCACCGCCGGGAGCAGTCGTTTGAGGTTGTCTTTCATGACATAGTCGTTCGCGCCGGCCTTCATCGCCTCGACCGCGGTGTCCTCCCCGATCGTGCCGGACACGAAAATAAAGGGAAGATCGAGTCCTTTGCCCCTCACGAGGCGCAACGCGGTCATGCCGTCGAACTGAGGCATCGAATAGTCCGCTAAGACGAGATCCCAGGGCTGGCGATCCAGCGCGACATTCAGCGCGTCGGCGGTGTCCACGCGGTCATGTGTGATCTGATACGTGCCTCGCTGCAGCTCCCGCAAAAGCAGCGCGGCATCATCGGGAGAATCCTCGATGAGGAGGACACGAAGGACCTGAGTCATGACATCACATCCCCCTTTTCTTTTTCGAGACGTAGCGTACTGTATCATCGCTCCGATGGCCGTCAAGGATCGGCACCTGTGCGCAAGTCCTTGTCAAACCGTGTCTTCCTGATATAGTTGCTCCCCGTGAACCAGCGGGTTCCGTCCACGCAAGACCATCTGAGAGCCGCGTCATCGCCGACTAGTAGCAGCGAGTTCGGAGAGTCTCGTGCGCTCGGGGGATTGCTGGACATCGCGACCGCGCTGACCTCGACTAAAACCCACGAGGATGTCCTCGGGGTGTTGGTGCGGGTGATCGCCAAGGTCGTGGACGTGGTGCGTTGCTCGGTGATCCTGGTCGCTAAGGATCAACCCACCGGTCAAGTGGTAGCGACCTATGAGAATCCCACCGCCACCGCGTTCCCGATTGATTTGGTGAAATATCCGGAGATCGCCCAGGCCGTGGCGTCCGGGGAGTCCGTCTTGATCGAGGACGTCAACACCGATCCACGGATGAAAGGCGTGATCTCGTTGTTCAATCATCTCGATATTCGGTCCATCCTGGTGATCCCGATCAGCTATCGGGAAGAGATCCTCGGCACCTTGTTTTTGCGAACCTCGCGGCCCCGTCGGGTGTTCACCCCAGACGAGTGGCTGTTCTGCCAAACCGCTGCGAAGATGGCGGCGAACGCTCTGTTGGGCCTTGCCGAACAGCAACGTCTGGAGGAACAGAACGCCCTGCTCGCGAACCAGGCCGTGCACGATCCCCTCACCGGATTGTTGAACCACCGAAGTCTGGCGATCCGCATGGAGCAGGCGTTCGCCACCGCCGAGCGGTACAACCGTCCGCTGTCGTATCTGATGCTGGATCTTGATCGGTTCAAACAAGTCAACGACACGTTCGGCCACGAAGGGGGCGATCAGGCCCTGCAACGCGTGGCGCAAGCGATCCTCCAGGCCATGCGCAAGTCGGATGTCGCCGCCAGGTACGGAGGCGATGAATTCGCGATCCTGCTTCCGGACACCGATGCCTTCGGCGCCTTCATCGAGGCGGAACGGATCAGACGGGCCGTGGAGCAGATCCGCCTCAACCAGCCGCACGTACTGTCGGCCAGCGTCGGAACCGCCACGTTTCCCGGTCCTTCCACCCGTAACAAAGAGGAGCTGATGCGGCAGGCGGATCAAGCGCTCTACACCGCCAAGACCACCGGGAAGAACCGCACGGTGAGTTTCGCGATCAACGGCCAGCAGGCGGCTTAACCCCACCCTCGATCGTTCCGGATTCTACTGACCATCGTCTGGATCATCACCGCGGCATCGCTGGGTGACCGGGACAGATCGGCGTCGCCGCGCGTACCGCTCCGCCTGTTTGACATTGCCGGCCCGCATCAGGCAGATTGACCATAATGGCACCGCGGAATCCTTCACCGCGTGTTCACCTCCCGCGCGGCTCGCCCATGATCAGAAGGAGAACCGTCCGCGGCTCCGCGCCGGACCTCGCAGAGACGTGGACGCTGTATCTATTGCGATGCCGCGACGGCTCGTTGTATGCCGGCATCACGGTCGACCCGGAGCGGCGTCTGGCTCAACACCAAAACGGACGGGCGTCTCGCTACACCCGTGGACGCAGACCAGTGCGGATGGTATATCGCGAGTCATGTGCGAGTCGCTCCGCGGCCCTGAAGCGCGAATACGCGGTCAAAGCCTTGTCGCGCCGGGCAAAAGAACGGTTGATCGTCGGCGGGGCGGATGGGGTGATTGCTGCCGAAGGGCTTGAATCTCATAACGGTGCACGCCTTGACGGGTGATCCTGGAATTCACTAATATTGAACTCGCGCACAATCGCACGCACGCTGGTGAACATCCTCCGCCCATTTCCGCCTCCATCGGCCTAGGGTACTGCTCCCCCGGGCTCGGTTCATTGCGCCTGACATGACCTCCGCCGTCACCGTCCAGAACACCACCGACCTGCGCGCCGCCACGGAACGACGGCGGACCTTCGCCATCATCAGTCATCCCGACGCGGGCAAGACCACGGTCACGGAAAAACTGCTCCTGTACTCCGGCATGATTCGCACCGCCGGGATGGTGGGCCGTCGAAAAGGCGGAGCGCTCGCCACGTCGGACTGGATGGGCATGGAACAAGAGCGCGGGATCTCCATCACTGCGTCGGCCATGCAGTTCGAGTATAAACACACCGTGATCAATGTCCTGGACACCCCGGGACACCAAGACTTCTGCGAGGACACCTACCGCACCCTCACCGCAGCCGACAGCGCCATCATGGTCATCGACGCGGCCAAAGGCGTGGAGACTCAGACTCGCAAGTTGTTCGAAGTCTGCCGACTCCGCCGGATTCCGGTGCTCACGCTGATCAACAAGATGGATCTCCCGGGCCGCGCGCCGTTGGAACTGATGGCCGAGGTCGAACAGGTCCTGGGCGTCGAGGCCAGCGCCCTGAACTGGCCGGTGGGATCAGGCCGGGACTTCGTGGGGGTGGTGGACCGAGCGAGCAGGACCTTGCTGCATTTCACCAGAAAGGCGGCCGGGGGCGCGGCTAAAGCCGAGATGACCCGGGTGCCGCTCGACTCACCGGAGATCACGTCGTCGGTATCGCCGGAGCTGCTCGACCAAGCGCGCCACGACTTGGAACTCTTGGACGCGGCCGGCAACCCGTTCTCGCGCGAGCGGTTTCTGCAAGGGGCCGTCACTCCGGTTTTTTTCGCCTCGGCGCTCACCAACTTCGGCATCGAGAGCTTCTTCGACGCGTTCGTCGAGCTCGCGCCGTGCCCCGGCCCGCGACCCGTGACCGGAGCCGACGGCAACGAAGCGACCGTGGATCCCATCGACACGCCGTTCAGCGCCTACGTGTTCAAGCTCCAGGCCAATATGAACCCGCGGCACCGCGACAGCACCGCATTTCTCCGCGTCTGTTCCGGGAGGTTCACGCGAGGCATGGTGGTCGCCCACCATCGCCTCGGCACCCAGGTGCGGCTGTCGCGGCCGCATAGCCTGGTGGCGCAGGAGCGGACCACGCTCGACGAGGCGTATCCCGGCGACATCGTGGGCGTGGTGAACTCCGGGCAGTTCGCCATCGGAGACACGATCTCGGTGACGAACGGCTTCAGCTTCAAACCCTTGCCCCAATTCCAGCCCGAGGTCTTCGGACGAATCTTTCCGAAGGACGTGGGGAAGCGCAAGGCGTTCGACAAGGGCATGAACCAGATGGCTGAAGAGGGCACGGTGCAGATCCTTCGCAATCTCAACGAGACCGACTGGTACATCGGAGCGGTGGGGCGTCTGCAGTTCGACGTCCTGCAGTATCGCCTCAAACACGAATACGGCGTGGAGACGGTGCTCGAATCGCTCCCGTTCACGTGCAGCGCGTGGCTGGAGGGCGACCCCGAGACGTTCAAACTCCCGTTCACCTCGATCGTGGTCAAGGACCGTCTCGCCCGGGCCATGGTCCTGTTCCCGAACCTCGTTGCCAAGACCTACGCCCGTGAGTTGAACCCGCACCACACGCTCCGCGATATCGGGTAGAGTCCGGTTCGGACGCTCGGCCGAACCGGACTCTTGAAGTGTGGGGCCAGCCGTGGTTTTATGCAGGATCGTATTGTGCGGCTTACCCGGAGGACGCGATGATGAACCGACGGCTCTCGTTGCTGTGGCTGTTCGTGGTCCTGGTCACTGCTCTCGCCGGCTGCGGATACAACACGCTGCAGACCACCGACGAGCAGATCACCGCGAGTTGGGCGGAAGTGCTCAACCAATACCAGCGTCGAGCGGACCTGGTGCCGAATCTGGTCAACGTGGTCAAAGGATACGCGGCGCACGAGGTGGAGGTGTTGACCCGCGTGACCGACGCGCGCGCCAAGGTGGGCGCGATCCAGGCGACGCCGGAGTTGATCAACGATCCTCAGGCGTTCGCCAAGTTCCAGGCCGCGCAGGGCGAGATGACGTCGGCCTTGTCTCGCCTGCTGGTGGTGGCGGAGAACTACCCGCAGCTCAAAGCGGACGGGGTCTTTCGTGACCTGCAGGCGCAACTCGAGGGCACGGAGAACCGCATCACGGTCGCGAGAAACCGTTACATCAAGGCGGTGCAGGACTACAACGTCACCGTGCGGCGCTTCCCGAGCAACCTGACCGCGATGGTCTTCGGGTACAAGACCAAGCCCTCTTTCACGGTCGAGAACGAACAGGACCTCGCCAAACCACCCACGGTGGATTTTGGCTCGACGCCGCCCGCCGCGGCGAACTGACGCGGCCCGTGCTCCGCGCAGGAACCGCGCCGTGACGCGCGCCGCGCGCACGCTCGGGTGGGGAGTTGCGATCCTGTTTGCCGCTCTGGGCGCGGTGGCCTTTGCCCAGTTGCCGGTCCCGCCGTTCTCCGCGTTCGTCACCGATCTGACCGATACGCTCACCCCTGATCAGCGAGACGCGTTGGAGCGCGCGTTGCGCGCGTTCGAGCAACGCAAGGGCAGCCAGATCGCGGTGTTGCTGGTCGCCAGCACCGAACCCGAAGCCATCGAGGAATACGCCCTGCGCGTGGCGGAGGCGTGGAAGCTCGGGCGCAAGGGCGTGGACGACGGCGTGCTCCTGTTGGTGGCCAAAGGCGACCGCGCCCTGCGGATCGAGGTCGGCTACGGCCTTGAAGGCGTGATCCCCGATGCCGTCGCCAAACGCATCATCAGCGAAATTATGGTGCCGTATTTCCGACAGGGCGATTTCTACGGCGGCGTGGACGCGGGGGTCGGCCGACTGATTCGCCTCATCGACGGCGAGCCGTTGCCGCCGCCTCAAGCGCGCGACCGCCAGTGGTCCGGGATCGACGATCTGTTGCCGGTGCTGGTGGTAGGGACCATCGTCCTGGGCGTGGTATTGCGCGGGCTCTTCGGCCGCCTGATGGGTGCCTCCATTACCGGAGGTCTCGGAGGATTGTTCGTCTGGATCGTAGTGGGATCACTGGTTGCCGGTTTGCTCGTGGCGTTTCTCGCGTTCCTGTTTACGCTGGCGATGGCCGCGCCGCTTGGACGCGGGGGCTATGGCGGGCGTTTCGGCGGTCTGGGCGGGGCGCTCATGGGTCGTGGTGGTGGATTCGGCGGCGGGTTCGGCGGGGGAGGCGGAGGGAGTTTCGGCGGCGGGGGCGCATCGGGACGATGGTAACCAGCTTCGCGCGGCTGATCCGGCATCTGCTGAGCCCTCCGTGGCGCGTGCGAGTGGCGTTTCCCGCTCGCACCATGCGGGCGATCGAGCAGTCCATTCGCGCGAGCGAAGCCACCCACCGCGGCCAGATTCGGTTCGCGGTCGAAGCCGCGCTCGATCTCGTGCCGTTGCTGCAAAATCAAACGGCGCGCGGCCGGGCCATCGACGTGTTTTCGTTCTTGCGAGTCTGGGACACCGAGCACAACAACGGCGTGTTGATTTACCTGTTGCTCGCGGATCGGGACGTGGAGATCGTTGCCGACCGCGGCGTGTCCCGGCTGGTGGCTCCCGAGGAGTGGGAACGCATCTGCCGCGAAATGGAGCGGGCGTTCCGCGATGGCCGGTTCGAGGAGGGCGTGCTCGCCGGCATCCGGGCGGTCAGCGGCCACCTTGTCCGCCACTATCCCGGAGAGGGCAAGCGACGCAACGAGCTGCCGGACGCCCCGGTGGTGTTGTAACCGACCACTGAAACTTCAAGAATCACTTCAAACCATGCCCGGCGCAGTTTCGTGAAGTCCTTCGATGTGGTGATCCTTGGCGGCGGTGCTGCGGGGTTGCTGTGCGCCATCACGGCCGGTCGACGCGGCCGTCGGGTGTTGCTGTTGGAGCGCGCGAACAAGGTCGGCAAAAAGATCCTCATGTCCGGCGGTGGACGCTGCAATTTCACCAACCTATACGTTGAACCGGATCGGTTCCTCTCGGCCAATCCGGATTTCTGCAAATCGGCTCTGAGCCGGTACACCCAGTGGGATTTTATTGACCTGGTGAAACGACACCGCATTCCCTTTCACGAAAAAACCCAGGGCCAGCTGTTCTGCGACGAGTCGTCCAAGGCCATCCTTGCGATGCTCCTGGAGGAGTGCGTGCAGGCCGGGGTGCAGATCGAGATCGGGTGCGGGGTGCGGACGATCGAGGCTGGATCCGGTTTTGGTCTGGCCACCACTCACGGCGTATATCAGGGCGACGCGTTGGTGGTGGCGACGGGTGGGCTGTCGGTGCCCAGTCTGGGAGGTTCGGGGTTCGGGTACGAGGTCGCCCGGCAATTCGGATTACGGGTTCTGCCGTGCCGGCCTGGTCTGGTGCCGTTCACGTTCACGGACGCGTTCCGGGACCTCTCGTCGCGGCTTTCCGGGCTGTCGGTCCCGGCCCGGATCTCGACCGGCCCGCACTCGTTTATGGACGCCGTGTTGTTCACGCATCGCGGCCTCAGCGGTCCGGCGGTGTTGCAGTTGTCGAGTCATTGGCAGCCGGGCGACCCCGTGGTGGTGAATCTGCTTCCCCAACACAATGCCGTCGACCTCTTGAACACCCTCAAACACACGCAGCCTCGGACCGTGTTGCACACGGGCCTGGGTCAGTATTTACCCAGGAATCTGATCGCGGAACTGGAGGCGCTGTGGTGGCGGGAATGGGCCGAGAAACCCATCGCCGAATTACCGGGGCGCGTGATCAGCGAAATCGCGGACCGGGTGCAGCGCTGGGAGCTGAAGCCAGCCGCCACCGAAGGCTATCGTACGGCGGAAGTCACGGTGGGCGGCGTGGACACGCGCGATCTGTCCTCAAAAACCATGGCCAGCCGCGCGCACCCCGGTCTGTATTTCATCGGCGAGGTGGTGGACGTGACCGGTCATCTCGGCGGCTTCAATTTCCAGTGGGCGTGGTCGTCGGGCTTCGCTGCCGGCCAATCTGTCTGACCGGACAACGCACCGGCCGCTCGACAACTTCGTACCTTGCAATGCGTCATACCCGGGAGTTACCATGGCGTTGCTTGATCAGTCGGTCCCAATGGAAAGGCCGTCATGCCTCCCAGCGTGTTCGCGCTCGTCGTGTTCCTGGTCTTCTCCCTCCCGTTGATGTCAGCGTCCGCGTCGGCCACCACCCTGTACACCTGGCGCAATACCGACGGGAGCGTCATGTTTACAGACGACCCCAAAGGCGCTCCACCGAACGTCCAGGTTCATCGGTATGGTGATCGTCATAAGCGACATTTTCTCAAACATAAGTCCCATCATAAGTCGCATCGGGACGGCCACACCTCGATGACCACGGATCGCATCGGACATCATGTCCCGAGGCACGTAACGCCGAGCCACCCCGCGTTCAAGTCGCCCCCGCGACCACATCGAAACCCTGGGGCCCCAGAATCGTATGGGGCGAGGGGACCGCAGAAGAGACCGTCGGTTGCTTCCGCGTCCTCCACCGTGAGCCTGAACCGGATTTTTCGCACGTCGGCACCGTCCGAGGGTCGCGACCGCGTTTCGAGAGTGGACCAACCGCGTGCGAGCCCCCCCGGTGTCCGTACCGTCAACACCCGCGCGTTCGCTTCGGATCGAGCGGTAGTTTCGACGGATGACTCGTCCAATCAGGGCGAGCGTCGCATTGCTGTGGGCCGCAGGCAACACCACGGCCGGGGGTTTTCCCTGGGTAGATGACCCGTCCCGCGGATTAGGTCATTCTCGCGAAAAACTAATGGATCGCGTTGTAAGGATCATCCCGGTCGCAGGCCTCGCGGCCCTTCTGGTGCTGGGTGCGCAGACCCTTGCAATGGAGTCCCCTCCGTCGCAGCCGGCCAGCAAGGCCTACAAGGTCTCGGTATTCGACAAGCCGCGTCAGGACCCGAGCCGCAAGCAGGTGGCCGAGGGTTTGTTCGTTTTCGCAGAACGGCGGGTCGCGTTCGAGGAAGTCCCAGAAACGCTCCGGGAAGAGTTCATGTCTCGATACCGCGAGATCTTTTTTTCGACCGAGGTCGACCCGAACGGGTGTTTCGCGCTCCGCCACCTCGGCAGCGAGCACGGCTCCGTTGCGGTATTGGCGCCGTACGGATTGGTCGGCTGGCAACACAGCGCGCCGGACGTGATGACGGGGCGCCTGTTTCAGTCGCCGGACAGCCTGTATGATCTGACGCTGACGATGAAGGACGATCGGTTCGAAGGCACCGGCAACGGCAATCTCGGGTTCCGGAGCGGAGCCACCTTGGTCGAGCATTTTTACGGCGAGCGCGTGCCCATGGGGCGCTTGGCCGACTGTTTTCAGGAAGCGTCGGAGATACGACAGGCGGGGAAAGAGTCGCCCAAGTAACCGATCGCCGTGCGCGCGCAGTTTCCCAAAGAACAGACCGAGGAAGGCGAGTTCAAGCGGCAACCCGACGCGTTTCGCGGCTGGGTCACGGCCGACGGGTCGTCCGGTTACCCCGCGGCCAGCGGTCGGTATCACCTGTACGTGTCGTGGGCGTGTCCCTGGGCGCATCGGACGATCATCGTACGCAAGCTCAAACGGCTCGACGGGGTCATCGGCATCACGGCCGTGGACCCGATCCGCGACGAACGCGGTTGGGCCTTCGGCACCGGCCCGGGAGGATCGGTTGATCCCGTCAACGGGTTCCGGTTCCTCAGCGAAGCCTATACCGCCACGGATCCGAGTTACAGCGGGCGCGTCACGGTGCCGGTCTTGTGGGACACGGTGACGAATAGGATCGTCAGCAACTCCGACGACGACCTCATGCGCATGTTCAACTCCGCCTTCAATCGCTTCACCGACAGCACGCTCGACCTGTACCCCGAAGACCTTCGCGAAGAGATCGACCGGCTCAACGCGTTCGTCTACGAACACGTGAACGACGGGGTGTACCAAGCCGGGTTCGCCACCTCGCAGCGCGCGTACGAGCGGGCGGTGGCCCGGTTGTTCGACGCCCTCGACGGCCTGGAGGCCCGCCTGTCCACCCGGCGCTATCTGTTCGGCTCGCGCATCGTGGAGTCCGACTGGCGGCTCTTCGTGACCCTCATCCGCTTCGACGTCGTGTACCACGGTCACTTCAAGTGCAACATTCGGCGCATCGTGGATTATCTGAATCTCTTCGGCTACCTCAGGGATCTCTACCAACACGAGGGGATCGCGGACACGGTCAACTTCGATCACATCAAGCGTCATTACTACGTGACACACGACGACATCAACCCCACCCGAATCGTGCCGGTCGGCCCGGTCCCAGGACCTGGCGTCGCCACACGGGCGCGAGCACCTAGCCAGCTAGCTCCTCGATCCCATCGTCATCGGTCTGTTCTTGCGTATTTTGGGTTCTCGGGAATACTTGTCCCGATGTCGCTCGCGGTGACGTCCCGAACACTTGAGGACCCACCGACCCGCGATCACGGTTCCCGTAGAATCAAGCTGCCCCGTGAAGGTGAATACCGGATTGAGCGATCGACTGTTCACGGTGAACGCGCTGAAAGCAGGGACGTTGCTGTGATGGCCTGGAACACCGGGCGGTGCCCGGGGTCACCGTCGTGACGTTACTCTGTTGACCAGTTCAGTCGTAGGGTTTTGAGGAATTGGTCGTCGAACGGGCTCGCCGAAGCGGAGAGCGGCGGGCCTTCGAGCTGCGGAGGGTCCTCTTTCCTGCGTAATATCCGCGTGAAGAGGGCAAAGAGCAGATCCACCTGGTAGCCCTCTTCTTCGATGTCTTTGAGGGCGTCCTTGACGTCGTTGGAGTCGGTGAGCGCGGCGTTGACGCATTGTGACAACTCCCGGACGAGTTTTTTGATCTTCTCCTTTTCCTCCGGGCTCATCACTTCCTCCGTGGCCTGAGGTCCAGCTTATCCCACGCATGGACGTTGTCAAGACGCCCCGCGCAAGCCGTTAAATTTTTTGACAACGGTCCGTGGAGTTCCTATAATTCGGTGTTTTTTTGGCGGCCTGCGCGGAGCCCCGTTGCTTGAAACAACTCGAAATTTCTCGATTATCGCCCACATCGATCACGGCAAATCGACCCTCGCGGATCGCATCCTTGAGGAAACCGGTGCGCTCACCGCAAGGGAACTCCGCGATCAGGTTCTGGACGACATGGACCTGGAGCGGGAACGTGGCATCACGATCAAGGCGCACGCGGTCCGGTTACGCTATCAGGCCAAGAACGGTTGCACGTACTCGTTCAATCTGATCGACACCCCAGGGCACGTCGATTTCACCTACGAGGTCTCCCGCAGCCTTGCGGCGTGCGAGGGGGCCTTATTGGTTGTGGACGCCACTCAAGGCGTCGAAGCCCAAACCATTGCCAATGCCCAACTCGCGATGGCCAATCACTTGACCATCGTTCCGGTCATCAACAAGATCGATCTGGCGAGCGCCGACGTGGACGCGGTCAAGCGCGAACTCGAAGACGTGTTGGCCATCGACGCCTCCGAAGCGATCCTCGCGAGCGCCAAGGAAGGCCTGGGGATCAGGGAAATCCTGGAGGCCATCGTCCACCGGATTCCGCCGCCGCGCGGCGACCGCGAGGCGCCGCTCAAGGCGTTGATCGTCGACTCCTGGTTCGACAACTACCAGGGTGCGATCATCCTGGCGCGCGTGGTTGACGGCCGCGTGCGAGCCGGCAGCAAGATCCTGCTGATGTCGAACGACAAGACGTTTCTGGTCGATTCGGTCGGCGTGTTCACCCCCAAACGCGTGCCCACGGAGGAACTCGCCGCGGGCGACGTCGGGTACATCGTGGCCGGAATCAAGAACGTGGCCGACACCAAGATCGGCGACACGGTGACCGAAGCCGCGCGGCCCACGGCCGCGCCGTGCCCCGGATACACCGAGGTAAAACCGATGGTGTTTTGCGGCCTCTACAGCGTGGACAGCGCGGATTTCGAGGCGCTGCGCGACGCGCTGGAGAAGCTGCGGCTCAATGACTCGTCGTTCACGTTCGAACCGGAGACCTCGTTGGCGCTGGGGTTCGGATTTCGCTGCGGATTCCTCGGTTTGCTGCACATGGAGATCGTCCGCGAACGGTTGGAGCGCGAGTATCACCTGGCCCTGATCAGCACCGCGCCGACCGTGGTGTACCGCGTCACCACGCTGAAGGGCGAGATCCTCCACATCGAGAACCCCGCAAAATTGCCGGACGTGCAGAAGATCGCCACGTTCGAGGAGCCCATGATCCGGGCGACCATCATCACGCCGGAGGAGTATCTGGGCGCCCTGTTGCGACTCTGCGAGGAGCGGCGCGGCACGCAAATCGACCTGAAGTACCTGGACGTCAAGCGGTTGATGCTGACCTATCGTCTTCCGCTCAACGAAGTAATCCTGGACTTCTATGATCGACTCAAGTCGATCAGCCGCGGGTACGCGTCGTTCGACTACGAGGTGGTCGGATACGAAGCGAGCGACCTCATCAAGCTCGATATTCTCCTGAACGGGGAGACGGTGGACGCGTTGTCTTGCATCGCGCACCGAAGCAAGGCTCAAACCCGGGGACGACAATTGGTCGAGAAAATGCGAGAATTGATCCCGCGCCAGATGTTCGAGATCGCGATTCAGGCCGCCATCGGCAGTCGCGTGATCGCGCGGGAGACGGTCGGTGCACTCAAGAAGAACGTCACGGCCAAGTGTTACGGCGGCGACATCACCCGCAAACGGAAGCTATGGGAGAAACAAAAAGAAGGCAAGAAACGCATGAAGCAGGTGGGACGGGTGGAGATCCCGCAGGAAGCGTTCCTCGCGCTCTTGAAAGTGACCGACTGATCCCCCAGATGGGGGTGAAGAGAAAGTCCACCGCGCGCGAGTACGCCGAGGCGTTCGCCCTGGCGATTCTCCTGGCCTTGACGGTCCGCACCTTCGTGGTGCAGGCGTTCAAGATCCCATCCGGATCCATGATCCCCACGCTCTCGATCGGCGACCACATCCTGGTCAACAAGTTCGTGTACGGGATCAAGATGCCGTTTACGGACTGGGTGGTGGTCCCGATATCCCGACCCCAGCGGGGGGATGTAATCGTGTTCAAGTATCCCGAAGACGAGAGTAAGGATTTCATCAAACGCGTGGTGGGTGTGCCCGGCGACGTGGTGGAAGTCCGCGACAAGACCGTGTACCTCAACGGCGCGTTGGCCGACACGTCCCATACCCAGCACACCGATCCCAGCGTGCATCAGGACCGGCGGGACAACTTCGGTCCGGTGACGGTTCCGCCCGGTGCCTACTTTGTCATGGGCGACAACCGGGATCAGAGTTTGGACAGCCGGTTCTGGGGGTTTGTGAAGGAACACAAAATTCGCGGCAAAGCGTTCCTCATCTACTGGTCGTGGGACGGCGCGGATTCGTGGGTGCGGTGGTCGCGGATCGGGCGGGTGATTCATTAGCCGAAGTGTGGTACGCTCCGGCGGTCGGTTATGAACACGGACAGCACGCATCTTCGTGAGTGGGCGGCCGGGTTGTCCCGCGCGCGGGTCGTGGTTCTGGGCGACCTGATGCTCGACCGCTTTATCTGGGGGCGGGTCTCCCGGGTCTCCCCGGAGGCCCCGGTCCCGGTCGTGGAGGTGACCTCCGAGTCGGTGCTCCTGGGCGGCGCCGGCAACGTCTTCCTGAATCTCCTCTCCTTGGGGGCCTCGGTGTCGCTGTGCGGCGTGGTCGGAGACGACGACGCCGGAACCGCGCTGATCGATCTGCTGCGGAGCCGGGGAGGAACGCTGGACGGCGTGATTGCCGAAAGCGGGCGGCCCACCACGCAAAAAACGCGAGTCATCGCGCACCAACAACAGGTCGTCCGCGTGGATCGCGAGCAGCGTGACGCCCTCGGCGCCAAAACCCGCGCGGCGTTGGTCGAGGCCGTGGAAGCGCGGATGGACGGCGCCAACTGCTTGGTCGTCTCCGACTACGCCAAAGGCGTGGTGTCGTCCGAGGTGATGGACCGCGTCCGACGCGCCGCCGCGGCGCGGGGCGTTGAAATTCTCGTGGATCCCAAGGTCTCCAATATGTCGTATTTTGCCGGCGTGCACGTGGTCACCCCCAATCACCTCGAAGCGTCACAGGCCAGTGGCGTGGAGATCGTCGATGCCGAGAGCCTGTCCCGGGCGGGCCGCGCGCTGCTGGATCGTTTGCGGGTGGCGGCCGTGCTCATCACGCGGGGCGAACAGGGGATGTCGCTCTTCGAACGCGACGGAGGCGTCACGCACATCCCCACCGTCGCCAAACAGGTGTTCGACGTCACCGGCGCCGGCGATACCGTGATCGCCACCCTGGCTGCGGCGCGGTCGGTTGGCGCCCCGCTGGCCGAAGCAGCGCGGCTTGCCAACTGCGCGGCGGGGTACGTGGTGGGCGTCGTGGGCACCGCCGCCGTGACCCCGTCCGCGCTTCAGCGGCAACTCGATGCGTATCTCGCGGAGACCGCGCGGTGAAGGTTCTGGTCGTTATCCCGGCTCGGTACTCTTCCACCCGCCTGCCCGCCAAGCCCCTGGTCGATATCGGGGGCAAACCCATGATCCAACGCGTGTGGGAACGCGGGTGCGCCGCGCGCGGCGTGGACCAGGTTGTGGTGGCCACCGACGACCAGCGGATCGTCCGGGTCGTGGAGTCATTCGGGGGGCGGGCGGTCATGACGTCTCCCTCGCACCCCAGCGGGACCGACCGGCTGGCGGAGGTGGCGGCTCAACACCCCGCCGACGTGTACGTGAACCTGCAGGGTGATCTGCCGTTCGCGCCGCCCACCATGATCGAGGCCGCGGTCCGTGCGTTCGACGATCCGGCGGTGCGTCTGTCGACCCTGGCCCGGCCCATCACCGAGGCGGCGGACGTCTACAATCCCCACGTCGTGAAAGTGGTGATGGACCGCCACGGTAACGCGCTGTACTTTTCTCGATCGCCGATTCCGTTCATCCGGGAGCGCGCCGATCGAGGTCTGGATGTCCTTCCCGCGGAGACGTATTTCCAGCACTTCGGGCTCTATGGGTATCGCCGCGACGTCCTCGTTGCGTTCGCGGGTTGGCCCAAGGGCCGCCTGGAGGATCTGGAAAAACTGGAACAGCTCCGAGCGTTGGAGAACGGCTGTCCCATTCGGGTGGTTGTGACCGCCGAGGCCACGCTGGAAGTCAACACACCCGAGGACCTTGAGCAGGCGCGGGCTGGCGTCGCGAGGCCGGCGACAGGGGGGAGGACGGTATGACCAAATATCTATTCATCACGGGTGGGGTGGTGTCGTCGTTGGGCAAGGGCTTGGCGTCCGCCTCGATCGGCAACCTGCTCGAAAGCCGCGGGTTGAAGGTCGCGTTTCTCAAACTGGATCCGTACATCAACGTCGATCCCGGCACCATGAATCCGTACCAACACGGCGAGGTCTTCGTCACCGAAGACGGGACGGAGACGGACCTCGATCTTGGGCACTACGAACGTTTCACCACGGTGACCACCGGTCGGCAGAACAACTACACCACCGGCCGGATCTACTACAACGTCATCCAAAAGGAGCGGCGGGGCGACTACCTGGGAGGAACCGTGCAGGTGGTGCCGCACATCACCGACGAGATCAAACGCTCCATCACCGCGTTGGGTGACGGCGTGGACGTGGTCATCGTCGAGATCGGCGGGACGGTGGGCGACATCGAGAGCCTTCCGTTCTTGGAGGCGATCCGCCAGTTTCCCTTTGACGTGGGCCGGGAAAACGTGGTCTACGTGCATTTGACCCTCATTCCCTACGTCGCGGCGTCGGGCGAACTCAAGACCAAGCCCACCCAACACAGCGTCAACAAGTTGCGAGAGATCGGTATCCAGCCGCACATCCTGCTCTGTCGCACGGAACGCCCCTTGCCGGACGAGTTGAAGGCCAAGATCGCCTTGTTCTGCAGCGTGGATCGCGACGCGGTGATCGCCGCGCGCGACGTCGAAACGATTTACGACGTGCCGCTGGTCTTTCACCAGCAAGGGCTCGACGAGTTGATCGCCCGCCATCTGCATCTTCCTTCGCGGCCCGCGAATCTCGCCGCGTGGGAGCAACTGGTCGAACGGATCAAACATCCGCACGCCTCGGTGAAGATCGCCCTGATCGGCAAGTACCTCGGCCTCAAGGATTCCTACAAAAGCCTGTCCGAGGCGCTGCACCACGGCGGGTTCGCCCACACCGCGCGGGTAGACATTCAATGGATCGACGCGGAAAGCGTGGTCACCGACGGTCCCGAGCCGCTCCTCGCCGACATCGACGGGATTCTGGTCGCCCCAGGATTCGGAAACCGGGGGATCGAAGGCAAAATCGAGGCGATCCGGTACGCGCGGGAGCGGGGGGTGCCGTTCCTCGGAATTTGTCTGGGCATGCAGTGTGCGGTCATCGAGTACGGGCGGCACGCCCTGGGACTCGCCGGGGCCAACAGCACG
Organism: Nitrospirota bacterium; assembly: GCA_040757335.1. NCBI lineage: Bacteria > Pseudomonadati > Nitrospirota > Nitrospirota bacterium. Next base: position 317,753 of record JBFLXB010000001.1, read on the forward strand.
GAGTTCGAAGCCTCACCCGACCCCGTCATCGATCTGATGCCTGATCAACACGCCGTGGCGGCAAAGGGCGGCTCCATGCGGTTGGGCGCCTATCCGTGTCGCGTCCGCAAAGGCAGCCGTGCGTTTGCGGCGTACGACCGTGAAGAGGTCACGGAGCGCCATCGGCACCGGTACGAGTTCAACAACGCCTACCGCGATCGCTTCGAGCGCGCGGGCATGTTGTTCAGCGGGATCAACCCGCAACGCGACTTGGTGGAGATCGTGGAGCTGCCGGCGCACCCGTGGTTCGTGGGCGTGCAATTTCACCCGGAGTTCCGATCGCGGCCCATCGCGCCTCACCCGTTGTTCGCGGCCTTCATCGGAGCCGCGCTCGCCCGCCGGGAAACCTCCGGCCAGCGTGGCTCCGCGGGGAGCGGGCGGTGACGCCCCGCGTCGTCGGGGTCCGCCACCTGCGCCTGGGTTCCGACGGTCCGTTGTTCGTGATCGCCGGCCCCTGCGTCGTGGAGAACGAATCGCTGTGTTTGACCGTGGCCGAACGCGTGCAGCACATCACGTCCAAGCTCGGGCTACCCTTCATCTTCAAGTCCTCGTATGACAAAGCCAACCGGACGTCGATCGCCTCGTTCCGTGGTCTGGGCATGGACGAAGGGCTCCGGATTCTCGAACGCGTGCGGGACACGATCGGGGTGCCGGTGTTGTCGGACGTTCACGGCGTGGACGACGTGCGAGCCGCCGCGAACGTCTTGGACGTCCTGCAGATTCCCGCGTTTCTCTGCCGCCAAACCGACCTCCTGGTGGCCGCGGGTCACACCGGGAAGACCGTCAACGTGAAGAAAGGCCAGTTCCTGGCGCCCTGGGACATGCGGCACGCGGTCGAGAAGATCGCCTCCACCGGCAACCACAAGATTCTGCTCACCGAACGCGGGGCGAGCTTCGGGTACAATAACCTGGTCTCTGACTTTCGCAGCCTGCCCATCATGCGCCAATGGGGCTATCCGGTGGTGTTCGACGCCACACACAGCGTGCAGTTGCCGGGCGGAGCCGGCAACGCGTCGACCGGCCAGCGCGAGTTCGTGGCGCCGCTGGCGCGGGCGGCCGTGGCCGTGGGCTGCGACGGCCTGTTCATGGAAGTCCATCCGGACCCCGATCACGCGCCGTCCGACGGACCCAATATGGTGCCGCTGGATCAACTGGAAGACCTGCTCGGTCAGCTGGTCCGCATTCGCGAAGCCGTCGGGTCGGGCCGCCCGATCCCGACCAACGGGTGATGATCCTCGCCAGGGGCCGGCAGGTTCTCGAAATCGAAGCCAAGGCGATCCTGTCCCTGATGGACCGCCTCGATGAGCGCTTCGAGCGGGCCGTCCGCGTTCTGCACGACTGCCGCGGCCGGATCATCGTGACCGGCATGGGCAAATCAGGCCTCATCGGCCGCAAGATCGCGGCGACGCTCGCCAGTATCGGTGCGCCGTCCGCGTTCCTGCACCCCGCCGAAGGAATCCATGGGGACCTGGGAATGCTCTCGCGCGGCGACGCGGTCGTGGCCCTGTCCAACAGCGGCGAGACCGACGAACTGCTGGCCATCATCCCCGCGATCAAACGACTGGATCTGCCCTTGATCGGTCTGACCGGCAACGCGCGTTCGTCGCTGGCCAAAGCGAGCGACGTGGTGTTGGACGTGAGCGTGGCCGAGGAAGCCTGTCCGCTCGCCCTCGCGCCCACGTCGAGTACGACCGCCGCGTTGGCGCTCGGCGACGCCCTGGCCATGGCGCTGCTCGAACACCGCGGGGTCCGGCCGGAGGACTTTGCCCGATACCATCCAGGCGGCGCCCTGGGCCGGCGCCTGCTGCTGACGGTCGAGCAACTGATGCACCGGGACGAGCACGTCCCGAAAGTCGGTCCGGGGACGTTGTTGCGGGACGTGATCTACGAGATCAGCTCCAAAAAGCTCGGAATGACCACGGTGGTGGACCCCTCCGGCCGCTTGCTCGGGGTGGTCACCGACGGAGACCTGCGCCGGGTCCTGGAGCAGGGAGGGGACAATCTCCTCGCGCGAACCGCGAGCACGGTGATGACGGCTCGCCCCAAAACGATTCTCGCGTCGGCCCTGGCTGCGGAGGGGTTGGCGCAGATGGAACGATTCGCGATCACCGCTCTCGTGGTGGCAGACGCCGATGGCCGGGTGGAAGGCGTCGTCCACCTGCACGACCTCCTCAAGGCCGGCATCGCCTGAGCCGGGCCGAGATGGCTGCCGCTCCGTCGGGCCGGATCATCGCCAGAGCCAAGGGCGTGGCGTTTCTGCTCCTGGATGTCGACGGGGTACTCACCGATGGGCTCGTCACCTTCACCAGCGAAGGACACGAAGTGAAGTCGTTTCACATCCATGACGGCCACGGGATCAAACAACTCGTCCGCGCGGGCGTCGACGTCGGAATTCTGAGCGGTCGGCATTCGCCGATCGTCGAGCGTCGCGCGACGGAGCTCGGGATCCTCGAGGTTCACCAAGGAGCGGAGGATAAACTCAAGGTCTACGAAAAGTTGCTCGCGCGTCGGCGGTTGCGCGATCAGGACGTCGCGTACATCGGAGACGACGTTCCGGATCTCCACATCATGAAACGGGTCGGGTTTGCCGTGGCGGTCCGCAACGGACACGACGCGGTCAAGCGATCGGCCCACTACACCACCAGCCGGCGAGGCGGGGACGGGGCGGTGCGCGAAGTGTGCGATCTCCTCCTCCGCGCCAAGGGGATTCGCGCCCCATGACCATGCGGCAACGCGTTCTTCGGCGAAGCATCGTCTGGGGCGTGGCGGCGGCTGGCATGATCGCGGCGTTGATTCCGTGGCGGCTCGGCGTCGCCGTTGGGACGAGACTCGGTGCCTGGGCGTGGCGGATGCTCCCATCCGCGCGCCGCCTGGCGATGGAGAACTTGACCGCGGCGTTTCCGCACTTGACCGAGCGAGACCGTGCCGCCATCGGTCGGGCCGCCATGATCAACCTCGGCCGTTCGGCCATGGAGATGCTGATGTTGTTCAGGCGTCGGCGGACCCGGATCGAAGAGTGGTGCGCGATCGAGGACGAATCCCGGCTTCGCGACGCGCTCGCCGGCGGGCGGGGCGTGGTGTTCGTCACCGGCCACACCGGAAATTGGGAACTGCTGGCCGCACTGGTCGCCCGGCGGGGTTATCCCGCCACCGTGGTGGCGACGCCGGTCTACGACCCTCGGCTGGACGATCTGCTGATCGCAGCCCGGGCCGCGCAGGGGGTGGAAACCATCGCCCGCGGCAGCGCTTCAGCCGCCCGTCAACTATTGTCCGCCCTGCGGCGCAACGCCTTCTTGGGCATGTTGATCGACCAGGATACTGACGTGGATGGGGCGTTCGTCCCGTTTTTCGGCCGGCCGGCCTACACACCGACCGGAGCCGCTGCGCTGGCGCTCCGAACCGGCGCCGCGGTCGTGTGCGGATTTCTGGTGCGGGAGGGTGCGGTCCGTCATCGGCTGGTGGTGGAGGGCCCGATCGCCTTAATTCGAACCGGCGACCACGAACGCGACGTGGTGGAAAACACCGCGTTGTTTACCAGCCTCATCGAACGACACATTCGTTCTTTTCCCGACCAGTGGGTGTGGTTCCATCGCCGCTGGAAGCGGCGGCCCGCAGCAGTGCCCCCGAACGAAGCCACCGCACCAAATTCGCACACCGCATGGGCCAGTTCGGCATGAGCCGCCGGGAACCAGCGCTCAACCTGCCCAATGCATTGACGCTGTCTCGTCTCTGCCTGATCCCCGTGTTCGTGGCCCTGGCGGCGCTGGAAGATACGCCCACCATCGCCGCGGTGACGGCGGCGGTCTTTGGCCTGGCCTCGCTGACGGACTGGTTGGACGGATACATGGCCCGTCGAAGACAACAAATCACGGACCTCGGCAAGCTCCTCGATCCGGTTGCGGACAAGTTACTCGTGTTGGCGGCTCTGGTTGTCTTGGTGGAAGCCGGCCGTGCGCCGGGGTGGCTCGTGATTCTCTTGCTTGCCCGCGAGTTCGCCGTCACCGCGCTGCGGGCGGTCGCGGCTATGGGCGGGCAGGTGATCCCTGCGGAGCGCCTCGGCAAATTGAAGATGGGCGCTCAAACGGCGGCCATTCTCGTCCTCATCCTCGAACCAGCGCTTCCCGCCTGGAGTCATCCGGTGGGGCTCGCGCTCCTGATCGCGGCCACGATACTGGCCCTCCTGTCCGCCAGCCAATACGCCCTCGCGTACAGCCGGTCGTTCCGTCCCGAAACCGCCAGGTGACCGCGCAGTCGCCGCTCGTGGCCGGCTTGGCGATTACGCTGATCGCGTATATCATTGGCACGATTCCCTTCGGCGTGCTCGTCGCTCGATGGGTCGGAGCCGCGGATCCACGGACGAGGGGAAGCGGGAACATCGGGTGCACGAACGTTCTGAGGGTCGCTGGAAGGGGCGCCGCGGCCGCCACCTTGGTTCTGGACGCAGGCAAAGGACTCATTGCGGTCTGGACGGCCGAGTTTTGGATACCGGACCACACGACACCGTGGACACAAGTCGCAGGAATCGCCGTTGTGCTCGGCCACACCTTCCCGGTCTGGACGCGTTTTCGGGGAGGCAAAGGGGTGGCCACCGGGATCGGTGCCCTGGGGGGCCTGTCACCGCTGCTCGCGCTCGGGGCGGGTGTGGTGTGGGGGACGGTGCTGGCCTGGTCTCGTTACGTGTCGCTCGCCAGCGTGGTGGCGGCGCTGGTCTTGCCGATCGCGGCCACCCTGCTCCGGGTCCCGAACGTCAAGACCTTCTCGTTTATCGTAGCGGCGGTGGTGGTGATCCGGCATCGCGACAACATCCTCCGGTTGGCGCAAGGGACCGAGTCCAGACTGGACGGCCGCGCACTCTGACGGCGTGGGCCGGGGCCCTGTGCGCGGGGTTCCTCGGGCTGATCCTCGTCCCGGTTCTTGCCCTTGCGGCCCCGGTGATCCCGCTGGGCACGGCCTGGCAAGACTATCGCCAGGCCGTGGAGTCGTCGCGACCCGACGACATCGTGACCGCGGCCAAGGCCTTACGGGAAGCCGCGCAAAACGCCGAGACCCTGCAAGCGCCGGAGTTGAGTCTGGTCATGCTTCGCGATGCGGACGCCCTGCGCGCGCGCTCGGAGACCGGAACCGCGATCCGGATCGCGCAAATCGCGGCCGAGCTCTCTCCCGAGTTGGTGGCTCCGCACGCGTGGCTCGCGCAGGCATGGTTGGCCGGACCAGATCCCGATGTGCTGGCCAGCGCCAAAGCGTGGGCCGCGGCGTGGAAAGCGTCGATATCGGACTTTTGGTCCCTGCTGTATCGGATCGATCGGCTGATCGCGGCCGCCCTGTTCAGCGTGGCGTCGGTCGCCGTTCTCGTCGTGGCGTGGTTTCTGATCCGAACCGTCCCGCTGTTGGGGCACTTGCTCGCGGAATGGAGCGGGCGTCGCGTGTTCCGGCCGACGGCGTGGCTCGCGGCCGCGTGGATCCTGATCCTGCCGCTTGCCGCGGTGCGATGGGGAGCCTGGCTCGTGCTCGCACCCGCCGCGGTCGTGTGGTGGTTTTTGTCCGTCCGCGAGCGCCTGGCGCTGACCGTGCTCGCGGTGATGGGAGTCTCGGTTTCGTTTCTGTGGCCGTATGCCGTACCCGTCCTGACGGTTGATCACAGCAACGAGTTTCGGCTCCTGGTCGACGTAGCCGAAGGGCGCGACGCGGGCGATATGTTGTCCGAATCAGTGGTCGTGGACTCGCCCGAGGGCGCGGCCGCGCGTGCAACCGCGCTGGTGCGTTCCGGCCGCCTGGATGAAGCCGCGACGCTCTTCGAGGAGGCGCTCGTGCGTTGGCCCGGTGATCCGAGGCTGCTGACCGGATACGGCAACGTCTTGTTCCATCGCCACGAATACGACCGAGCCGTTCAGCACTATGAGCAGGCGCGCCGATCGGAGCCGACGTCGATTCCGATTCTCTACAACCTGAGTCAGGCGTATCGTGCCGACCTCCGGTTTGAGGAAGGGGAGGCGCGTTACCAAGAGGCTCGCGCCATTGACGCCGGCCTGCTGGACCGTTACGCGGAGCGTTCACGTCGCGGCGGGGTCTTTCTGGTGGCGGACTATCCCACGACGCATCAGGAGCTCTTCGCCGCGGCCTTTGAGCCGCGCGCGCTTCCGCCGGGGGTCGCCGACGCCGTCACCCACCTCTCGCGTCATGTGTCGCCAATGGCCACGGTCGGCGCGTTGGGGCTGTTCGTCGGCTGTTGGGTGGTGGGGAGGTGGTTTCCCAACCAACCGGCGGCTCCCTGCGCGGCGTGTGGAACAGCCGTGTGCCGGCATTGCCAGCGCTACTTCCTCGACCTGAAACTGTGCCCGTCGTGCTGGAAGGCACACGCCAAAGGCGCCAAATTCACGACCCAGGCCACGCTGCCGCAGGTCCTGCGACGTTGGGAAGTGCGGCGCCGCGTGGCCGCGTTGCTGTCGTTGGTGCCCGGGTTGGGACATCTCTCCGTCGGCCGACCCCTGTGGGGTTTGGTATTCGCCTTCGCCGGCTGGGGCCTGCTCTGGATCGGTCTGCTCCGCGAGGTGGGGTGGACCACCACGGACCTTCGTCTCGTCCCGCTTCCGTGGTACACGACGTGGGCCCCGATCGCAGTGGGGCTGACGATGCTGTTGCTCATAGGGGTACGGCACCTTCTGAAGCTGGACTGGCCCCGATCGGAATCAGCATTGCCGCAGGAGCGTGGGTAACCCGCGATGTCGCTCGAAGGATCGATCAAAGATTTCGGGCTGTCCGACATCTTCCAACTGATTCACGTCCAGCAGAAAAGCGGAATCATGACCGTCCAGCACCAGTCGCGCAAAGCCACGGTCGGATTCTTGAAGGGGATGGTGGTCGCGGCCCAATCCGATGACCGAGACGGAGTGGAGCGCATCGGTGATGTCCTGGTCAGAGCGAAGCGGATCACGCCTCATCAACTCGCCACCGCGCTCAAGATTCAACAGGAACGCGGCGAGTATTTGGGCCAGGTCCTGGTGTCCGAGGGGTTTCTGAGTCCAGATGACCTCAGGCGGGCCCTGAGGCTTCAAACGCTGGAAGCCGTGTACCGGCTGTTTCGGTGGAAAGAGGGACGATACGCCTTCGACCAGCAACCGGTCTCGTATCCGAAGGAGTATCTGGAACCGATCAGTACCGAGCATATCTTGATGGAAGGGGTCCGCCGACTCGATGAGTGGCCGTATATCGAGAAGAAGATTCCGTCGCTCGAGATGGCCTTCGCCAAGGTTCCGGGGAAAGAGGGTGAAATCGAGCAGGCGGCCGTACCCAAGGCACCAGCAACGGGCGACGATCCGCTGGCTGACCTGGACGTGGAGTCTGAAGGGCGGTTCTCGTCGGATGAAATCACCGTGTACCACGCGGTGAACGGCACCCACCGGGTGTCTCAGATCATCGAACTCGTCCAACTGGGAGAGTTCGAGGTCTGTAAGGGGCTGGCAAACCTTCTTACCGCGGGACTGGTGGTGCCGGTCGGTCTCCCCGAGGTCAAGGAGGACATTCACGACGCCGGCGTTGAACCGAGGCGGATTCTGGCTTGGCTCTCGACAGGCGTCCGGTGGACGGCGAATCTCGTCCTAATCGGCGCATTGACGGCCGGACCTTTCTGGTACGCGGACCGGGCCGGGGATCAACTCGGGGCCCAGATCGAGTCCGATCTCCTCGCAGTCCGACTCGTGATCCAACCGCACCACCTGGAGAGCCTCCGAGAACTGATCCGCGTGTGGAGGGCTGACCGTGGAAACGCTCCACGCTCGATCTTCGAGCCGATCGTGGCCTATGGAGCGGCAAACTGGCCGCTGTCGGATGCGTGGGGAAAATCGTGGATCTACGATCCGGTTACTGCTACAGTGTCCGCCGAATGGTCGTTTGGCGAAGCCAATAATTTTACAGAATAGGCCTTATCAGACATCTTTTTATATAAATAATTACAGCAGCTAATCGATATAACGCTATGACTAATTTCATAAATTATGTAGCTGATGACATCGTGGTCTTGGGCAACGCGGTCAACCGGATCTTCTGGGAGGTCGTTGACGAGGCGCAGCAAACCCGCTCACGGCTTCGCCATTATCGCGTATTGACCCGCTTGGCCGAACGAGAGACCAGCCAGTACGAGCGGCTCGGCCGCATGGGTCTGGAACTGCTTCGCGACGGGATCTCGGTTGAGCGGACTCCGGAAACATCCCTGGTCTTGGCGGAGATCGACCGTCTCCAGGCTGAGCAACGGCGACTGCGGGATCGATATGGCGCCACCCTGTCGGAGACCGCCACCCCCTTCCCGTGGCGCCGCCTGGAGCGAGCCTTGCACACGGGTGAGTGGGTGATCCACGTCACAGCCCTCCCTGATTCGTCTCCGTGGTGCGGCCGCCCCATGACCGACAGACCTCCGGCCGGGGTCTGTTTCGCGATCAAGCGCGGATCCTCCATCCAACCGGTTACGCCCGACACGGTCGGTCTGGGCGGCGATCTCCTGATGATCCTCTCGCCTGCGGCGAATGTCTCGGACTGGGACCGGTGGATGTTACAGGGTGCTGCTGAAGAGGGTTCTAACCGGGACGCAAAGGCGATCAGCAGAGGTTAGGACTGGTTGGCGACTCAGAGGGATCGAAGGGGGCGACGTTTTCGTTCTTCGATCCGGCGCTCCAAGCGGTTCCCGGCCGACGCCAGCCACCAGATCTTCACCTGGAACACGCTCCGGGCCCACCAGCGCAGGAAACGCGTCGTCACGGTCGCCACCCCCTTTTGGAAGCATGACCGCGACTCGAGCCTAGATATTCCCTGGTGGGCTACTGCACCACGCCCAACGTCGTCGCCGCTTTCTTGACATCCCCTGGTTTGACCCAGAATATGGCGCCATAACGGCCCTGCCCCGCGCACACGGCGTCAATGGCCGTGACGTTGATTTTGGCCTGGGCCAGGCGGCTCATCAGGTTGGCGATGGCGCCGGGGTGGTCGTCGCCTTGTACCAGAAAGCCCGCCTTTTTGGCTCGGACGCGGAGCCGAGCGCGTTTTGCCATGGCCAGAAACGCGCCGGGGTCCTCGGGGATGAAATCGATCTGGGCCTTTCTCCCGCTGGGGAACCCGGTAAACGCCAAGAGATTGAGGCCCGCGTCTCGGACCAGATTCAACACCCGCGCGCCCTCCCCGACCTTTTGCGGGACATCCATTGCGAAATAGTCGACCTTCCGGATCGTGTCCATGGGGGCCCTCCTCGGTAGGTGGTAAGCCAGCGCGTACTGCATACCACAGCGTGGAGCGGAAAGACAACCAGACGGCCGAATCTCGGCGCCCAGACCCCGGCAGACCCCTGGGTAAGTTTCTACCGACCCTTTCAGGGCTGCGAGGCGACCAGGGCTTCCTGCCACGCGTTCTGAACGCGGTCACAGGGCATGAAGAATGCCTCGCGGCAAGCCGCATCGATCGGTTGGTAGTCGGCCAACTGGTCGAGCAGTCGATCGATGCGATCCATCCCGTAGCGATCGACGAGGTAGGCCACAACCGATCGGCTTTGAGCGTATGCGACGGCCGCGTGGTCCGCGCCAAAAGGCATGAACGAACCTTCCAGAGAGGAAAGCGGTATCAGGGCGTCGCGCAGAGCAGCCCTCGCCAATCGATCATCCTCGACTTCGCGGTTGGAGGAAGGCTCGAAGTACTGGGCAAGGCCTTCGTGCAGCCACACTGGAACGCGCGGCGCCTGCAGCTCGGCCACTCGACCAAACGCCCCGCCGGTCTTGGCGTGAATCCATGCGTGGACGTATTCGTGGTACAGGATACGCCTGAAGACCTCAGGCCGCGACTCGTACCCATCGGTGGGGACGCGGATCTTGCCGTCGAACACCGCGCCGGCCCACTGCGGCAAGCGCGTGATGTCCTGGAACTGTTGTTGACTGTATAGGATGACGGTCGTGGGCTCGGCCGGGAAATACCCGAGGGTTCGGCCCACCTCCCCGTAGGCCTCCTCCAATATCCCCAGCGCGGTTCGGTACAATTCTCGATTTTCGCGTCCATCGAACTGGATGGTGAAGTGTCTGGTCACGGCTTGCACGAAAGGATCCTGCCGTGCTCGTTCGCGTTCGAGGCGCCCCACGCGCGCGGCGACCTCGGCATTGTTGGGGCTGAGCGCCAGCGCCTGACGATACGAGTCCGCGGCGCGGTGGAGATCATTACGGCGATCGTACAACTCTCCCAAGAACTCGTGCACACGACTGTTTGAGGGATCTGCCTTGGTTGCGCGCTCCAGCACCGCAATGGCTTCGTCGTCTCGGTGGAGCTGGGCATAGGCATAACCCAAGCCGGCGAGCGCCGGCGCGTGACGCTCGTCGACGCGGATCCCGCGCCGAAACACCTCCACCGCCGCCTCATAGCGTCCGTTCGCAACCTCGCTCCAGCCCCAAGCCGCCAACGCCTCGGCCAGCGCCCGATGCGGAGCCCGCCCTGAGGGATCAACCGCGGACGCCGACGTGAACAGGCCGACGGCCTCCTTGAACGCGTTATCGGCCAAGGCCTGGCTCCCGCGGCGCAGGAGCTCCTCAACCACCTGATCGTTCTCCGTGGTCTCAGCCTGGATCAGGGGTAAAACGGGTTGAGACACCGCCGCGAGACCTTCCGGTTCTCCCTCGGCGACCGTTGCTTCTGGGAGCGCCTGTTCCTCGGAAGCGATGCCCGATCGCGAGTCCTGCGGCACGGTGTTCGGGGGCGTCGCGGGCGCGAACCGAGCGACGAGCGAATACACGGACAGCAGTCCGGTCGGAATCAGCACCGTTGCGAGCCACGCTGACAGCCCGAGCCGCGACCGAAGTCGGAGGGTTCGACGCGGCGCCCCGTCCTCGCGACACGCCGTCGAATCGTCGGCCACCGTGGTCGGGCAGCGCCGGTTGATCATTGACGCGTTCACCTCTCCGCAGGCATCCGGGATAGGAAACCATGAGAAAGTATAGCCGGCGTTCACAAGGAGAAAAGACCCGGCCCAACCACCGAGATCGGTGGTTGGGCCGGGCAGGAGTCAGCGGAGGACTGAACCTAGGGGGTGATCAGACGTTTGAGGTCGGAGGCAAGCGCGGCCAGTTCGTCCAGCCTGACCGCGGCATCACGTCGTCCGGTGAGCGGACGAAGATCAGCGAGCGTCAGTGACCGGAGAGCCTGCGACGCCCGCTCCACGGCGGCCAAGATGCCCCGGTCCGCAATGGGACGACCGGCGCGCCGCGTGGCCCATGAGCGCTTGACGGCTTCGGCGATTCTGCGCCTGGCGTCGGCAGACAGACGCCGACGCCCCTTCCCCTCTCCGCCTTTCGTCGACGCCGCACTGGTCGGCGCCGGTTTGGCGGTCGCAAGTTTCGCCCGCCGAACGGCCCAGGACCGCTTGACCGACTCGGCAATCTTCTTTTTGGCTTCTTCCGATAACTTGGCCATGAAAACCTCCGATCCATTGAACGGTGACGAGGTTCGATACCTGCTGGCATCGACACCAGGTGACGGAAATAGGCGCGGAATTGTAGCACACGGCCCCAGCGCGATCAATCGACGCGCGGTCTTTGCGATGTGTTGCCGATGCTTTCCGCCGCCTTGCCTCATGGTTTCGCGTTACCTATAATGTGCGCGTGAAGGCTCAGTACCTCGGTCACGTGGTCTGGTACGTCAGGAACCTCGATCGTTCGCTCGGGTTCTACCGGGACCTCCTGGGATTCCACGAAGTCGGCCGGATCTTCGGAGGCCGGGCCGCCGCGCTCACCGGAGGCCGCACCCACCACGAGCTGCTGCTGATCGAAGTTGGAGACGCTCCGGGACCATCGACCGGGCGGCGCATCGGGCTCTATCACATCGGCATCAAGATCGGAGATACCCTCGACGAGCTCCGCACCGCCAAGGAAGAGCTGGAACGGGCCGGAACGGTCATCGAAGGGATGTCCGACCATACGGTCAGCCAAAGCCTGTACCTGAAAGATCCCGACGGGAACGAGGTCGAATTGTACGTAGACGCCGATCCTTCGACGTGGCGCGATCACCCTGAACTGGTCCTCTCCCCCATTCGGCCGCTTCGACTGTAAGCCGCGCCGTAGGTTTTCACGACGCCGGACGCGCACGGACCATCGGGAAGGAGCCCCATGCGGCGGACAAAGATCGTGTGCACCATCGGGCCGGCCTGCGAAGATCCCTCGATCCTACGCGGCATGATCCAAGCAGGGATGGACGTGGCTCGGATCAACTTTTCCCACGGCGCTCACCCGCAGCACGCCGAATGGATCGCCAGGATCCGCCAGCTCGCGGCGGAGCTTGGCCGGAACGTCGCGGTCTTGGGCGACTTGTGCGGTCCCAAGCTTCGCACCGGGACCTTGTCGAAACCTCCGGTTTTCCTCAACGCCGGAGATCCCTTCACCCTGACCACGGAACCGATCAGCGGAGACTGGCGCGGCGTGTCGGTCAGCTTTTCCGGATTACCCGATGCGGTCAAGCCCGGAGAGACCATCCTGCTCAATGACGGAGCGATCGAACTGCTCGTGGAGTCGGTCACGACGGGAGCGGTGCACACCCGCGTGCACGTGGGGGGGCTGTTGGGTTCGCACAAAGGGATCAACATTCCCGGCCGGGCGCTCGCGATCAATCCCTTCACGGCGAAGGACCGCGAAGACGCCGGGTTCGCGCTGGCACAGGAACTGGATTGGCTGGCGTTGTCGTTCGTGCGAACGCCCGAAGACCTTCGGGCCGTGCGCGAATGGATGTCGGAATCTGGCGTCGCCATTCCCCTCATCGCCAAGATCGAAAAACGCGAGGCCATCCAAGCGCTCGACGCCGTACTCGCGGAGTCGAACGGCGCCATGGTGGCGCGCGGCGACCTGGGCGTGGAGGTCGCCCTCGAGGAGGTGCCGTTCCTTCAGAAAAACATCGTCACCGGCGCCCTGTCGTTGAGCGTGCCGGTCATCGTCGCAACCCATATGCTGGAATCGATGACCACGCAGCCTCGGCCCACCCGCGCCGAGGTCACCGACGTGGCGACCGCGGTGCTGGATGGGGCCGACGCGATCATGCTGTCCGAGGAAACGGCCTCGGGCCACTATCCGGTCGAGTCGGTCCGAATCATGTCGCGCATCGCCGAGCACGCCGAACGCGCCATCGATCGCGGGCGGTTCATGACCTTGGCGCGTCGCGATCGGGCCGTGCCGGGAGCGGTCGCCCACGCGGCCTGCGCCCTGGCATCCGAGGTGGGCGCATCGGCGATCCTGGTGCCGACATGGTCGGGGCAAACCCCGCTGCGCGTGGCTGCGCGGCGACCCGCCCAGCCCGTGCTCGCGCTGACCCACGACCCGCGCGTCCTGCGTCGCCTGGCCCTCGCGTGGGGAACGACCGCGCTGCCGGTGCCCGAGGTGTACACCGTGGACGAGGTGATCGCGACATCCGTCCAGGCGGCGCGGGCCGAGGGGTTTGTCGCGCCCGGAGATCTTGCCGTGATCGCCTATGGCGCGCCCCGGAAACAATCCGGGACGACCAACCACATCGAAGTGGTACGGGTTACGTAGCGGGTCTAGTCGGCGCGCTCACCAGCGCGATTCGGGTGCCGATCGTGGCCCCGAGCGCCGCGGCGGCGTCTCCCCGATTCACGAAGATTTCCACCACCTGATCGCTGTTGATGAGCGCGGCAGGCAGTGCGTGCGGCCCCTGCGCGTAGTGACCCACGAGCGGAGCCTTTCGACCCATCACTTCAACCGCCAGGTGATGCTCGGGCGGTCCCAGCGGGTGGAGGTTGCTGATGAGATTGCCGAACCGATCGATCCAGACGATCTCTCCCTCCACGCTCGATACGGCCAGGGCCGTCCTGATCCGGGCCGGATCGGATACCCGAGGACCGAATGCGCTCAACGGAACTCCTTGGGCCAGATGCGCGGCCGCGGGAGCGAAGACGTCACGACCCTGGAAGGTCGGGCTTCCGGCCGGTGGGGTGCGCAGGAATTCGCGGGCCGCGATCTCGAAACACTCCGAGGTTGGATCGCTTTGGCAGAGATCGGCAAAGATCCCGTTGTCGGGTCCCACCAGGTAGTGCCCATGAGCCGAACACACCAGCGGTCTGCGGGCGCTCCCGACTCCGGGGTCGACCACCGCCAGGTGGACGGTTCGTTGCGGGAAATACTTCAGGCACCGGTTCAGAACATACGCGGCCCCGGCCACGGCATGACGAGGAATCTCGTGGCTGAGATCGACGAGGACGGCCCCCGGGCAGATCGACAGGATCACGCCTTTCATGCTCCCGACCCACGGGTCTTTGACGCCGAAGTCGGTCGTGAGCGTCACGAGAGCCACCTCACGCCCTCCCCGAGATGTCGATCGCACCCACGAGCCGCCGGACGGCGTGGATCCGGTGGCGCTCCATATACCGAATCAGACCGTCGAGGACTTCAATGGTCGCGCGCGGACTCATGAAGTTCGCGGTTCCCACCGCCACCGCCGACGCTCCGGCCAGCAGGAACTCCACGGCATCCTCCCCGCAGGTGATCCCACCCATGCCGATGATGGGAATCGGGACGGCTTTGGACACCTCCCATACCATGCGAATCGCAATCGGACGGATTGCGGGTCCCGAAAGGCCCCCGGTCCAAGCCGCCAGCTTGGGTCGGCGGGCCTCAACATCGATGGCCATCCCGACGAGGGTGTTGATCAACGACACCGCGGTCGCGCCTCCGGCGTGTGCGGCTTTGGCCACCTCCCCGATGTCCGTGACGTTCGGCGACAGCTTCACGATGGTCGGAAGGTGCGTCTTGCGCCGCACCGCACGAACCACCTCGAACACCGCGGACGGAGACTGCCCGAAGCTGATCCCGCCTTGTTTCACGTTCGGGCAGGACACGTTCACCTCGATCGCGTGCACGCCGTCCGCGTCCGAGAGCCGTTGCGCGAGCGCTTCGAACTCCTCGATCGTTCCGCCGAAGATGTTCACGATGACCTTTACGTCGAAGCGCCGGAGGAACGGCAGCTTCTGCGACACGAAGGCTTCGAGTCCCACGTTGGCCAGGCCGATCGCGTTGAGCATTCCGGACGGCGTTTCAATCAATCTCGGCTCGGGATTGCCGGATCGAGGCTCCAGGGACAGCCCTTTCACTGCAACCGCTCCGAGGCGGTTGAGGTCGAGCACCCCGGCGTATTCTTCCCCGTAACCGAAGGTTCCTGACGCGGCGACGATCGGGGTCTTGAGAACGAGCCCTGCGCCGAGATCCACCGTCAGATCGGGACTCCGGCTGCTCATCGCGCGCGGCCCCCGTTCTCTCTCACTTCCATCCCGCGATGTCCATCCGCAACCGGATGATCCGCCACGCAGCCCGCCAAGCCCAGGGCTGCACCGTCAACCGCCAGCCGAAACCAAAGAGCGGTCGGATCATCACCGAGTCGAAGGGCTCCCGCCAGCGTCCATTGACGCCGAACCGGCGGGAACCGAGTGCGAGGTGTAGACCGAGGCGGAACCGCGACCAGTTCACGTCGGGGCGTCAGGGGTCGAAACGAATCTCGAGAATCTGATACTCGCTCGTTCTTGCGGGCGCCACGATCGTCACCAGGTCACCGACCCGGTGACCGATGAGCGCCTTCCCGACCGGAGAGTGAACCGAGATGCGGCCGTCCTTGAGCTCGATCTCGTATTGTCCGACAATGGTGAACCGCTTTTTGTCGCCCGATTCCGTGTCCTCCAGCACGACCGTGGCTCCGAACACCACCTTTTCAGCCGACATGTTGGCGGTATCGATCACGTCGGCGTCCGCAATCTGCGTCTCCAACTCCCGGATGCGCCCCTCCAGAAACGATTGGCGCTCCTTGGCCGCCGTGTACTCGGCGTTTTCACTGAGGTCCCCGTGAGCCCTGGCCTCCGCGATCTGTTGGATGTTCTTCGGCCGCTCCACCCGCTTGAGGCGATCCAGTTCATCTTTGAGCGCTTGGCACCCGCGCCGGGTCATCGGAATTTTCGGCATGATCGAGCCTTATCGTGTGTTCCGGGTTTCCTGGTAATACTCCTGCAGCGATCGAATTTCAACCGTGCCTCGCGGACGCGCCTCCATCGCGGCCGTGGCGGCCTTGGCGCCCGCCAGCGTGGTGACGTACGGGATGCCAGCGGTCAACGCGGTTCGGCGGATGATCGCCGAATCCCGCTGTGACGCCCGATCACCCACGGTGTTGATCACGAGCTGCACGTCTCGGTTCTTCAAATGATCCACCACGTGCGGGCGTCCCTCGTGAACCTTCAGGACGGTTTGCACCTCGATTCCGGCTTCACGCAGCGCGGAGGCCGTGCCGTCGGTGGCAATCAACGAGAACCCCAGCCGCGCGAGTGATCGCGCGAGCGGCACCAGCGCGGCCTTGTCGCGATCACGAACGCTCAGGAACACGGTGCCGCCTTCGGGCAACGCCCCGCCCGCCGCAGCCTGCGCCTTCGCGAACGCGCGGCCGAAGTCGCGATCCACGCCCATCACCTCGCCGGTCGACTTCATCTCCGGGCCCAACAGCGTATCCACGCCCGGAAACCGGTTGAACGGGAATACGGCCTCCTTGACCGCGGTGTACGGCAAGGCCTTGGGCACCGCACCCAGCTCGCCCAAGGTCTTCCCCATCATGACCTTCATGGCCCACTTGGCCAGCGGCACCCCCAGCGTCTTGCTCACGAACGGCACCGTCCGCGAGGCGCGCGGGTTGACTTCGAGGATATACACGTCACGTCCTTTGACCGCAAACTGGACGTTCATGAGTCCGACCACCCCCAACGCGCGGGCCAGTTGAATGGTCTGCCGTTCGATCTCCCCCAGGATCTCCCCCGGCAGCGAATACGCCGGCAACGAACACGCGCTGTCCCCGGAGTGGATGCCGGCCTCTTCGATGTGTTCCATGATTCCCGCCACCAGCACCGACGCTCCGTCACACACCGCGTCCACGTCGATCTCGACCGCATCGTCGATAAACTGATCGATGAGGACGCCCGCCGCCACGCTCGTCGGAATGACGGTGGCCAGATACTCTTCGAGGCTGGCCTCGTCGTACACGATGGCCATGGCGCGCCCGCCCAACACGTAGGACGGGCGGACCATCACCGGAAACCCGATGCGGGCCGCGATCTCCGCCGCCTCGCGGGGGCTGCGCGCCATCCCGCTCTCCGGCTGTTTGAGATCGAGGGCGATCAACAATTCGCGGAAGCGTTCCCGATCCTCGGCGCGATCAATGGCGTCGGGCGAAGTCCCGAGAATCCGCACCCCCGCTCGCTCGAGCGGGACAGCCAGTTTGAGCGGCGTCTGTCCGCCGAATTGGACCACCACGCCGAGCGGCCGCTCGACCGCAATGATGTGCAAGACGTCTTCCAGGGTGAGGGGCTCGAAGTACAAGCGGTCGGACGTGTCGTAATCCGTGCTCACGGTCTCGGGATTGCAGTTCACCATGATCGTTTCGTAGCCCAGCTCCCGCAAGGCGTATGACGCGTGCACGCAACAGTAGTCGAACTCGATGCCTTGACCGATCCGGTTCGGGCCGCCGCCCAAGATCATGACCTTCTGACGCCCGCTGGGACGCGATTCGCACTCGGTCTCGTACGTCGAGTACAAGTACGGCGTGTGCGCGACGAACTCGGCCCCGCACGTGTCCACGCGTTTGTAGACCGGGCGGACTCCAGCGCGGTCGCGGAGGTGCCGGATTGCGTCCTCGCCGGAACCCACCAGTCGACCGAGCGCGTGGTCTGAGAATCCCAGGGCCTTGGCTTCGACGAGCACCTCCCGCGGCAACATGTTGTCAGGTTCCGGACGGACGCCGTCGGCCACCAGGGCCGCTCGGCGCGCCAGCAGCTCGTCTTCCACCGTGACCAATTCGGAGATTTGGTGCAGGAACCACGGATCGATGCGCGAAGTTTTGGCGATCTCCTCCAGGCTCAACCCGACGCGGAACGCGTCCGCCACGTACCAGAGCCGCTCCCAGTTGGGCACGCGAAGTTTCTCCCGCACGCGATCGAGTTCGCCTTCGGCGGGCTCGCCGCCGGTCCGCCGTACCGATGATTCGAGCCCGTACCGATCGATCTCCAACGAACGGATCGCCTTGTGGAGCGCCTCCTTGAAGGTCCGTCCGATCGCCATCGCTTCCCCCACCGACTTCATCTGCGTGGTCAACGTGGCGTCGGCCTGGGGAAACTTCTCGAAGGCGAAGCGCGGAATCTTCACCACCACGTAGTCGATCGTGGGTTCGAATGCGGCCCGCGTTTCCCGGGTGATGTCGTTGGGCAACTCATCCAGGCTGTACCCGACCGCCAGCTTGGCCGCGATCTTGGCGATCGGAAACCCGGTGGCCTTCGACGCCAGCGCAGAGCTTCGCGACACGCGGGGGTTCATTTCGATCACCACCATGTCCCCGTTCTCGGGGTTGACCGCGAACTGGATGTTTGAACCCCCGGTCTCCACGCCGATTTCCCGGATGATCGCGACGGCGGCGTCGCGCATCACCTGGTACTCCTTGTCGGTCAATGTCATGGCCGGGGCCACGGTGATGCTGTCGCCGGTGTGCACGCCCATCGGATCCACGTTCTCGATCGAGCAGATGATCACGACGTTGTCGCGCAGGTCGCGCATCACCTCCAACTCGAACTCCTTCCACCCCAGTACGGACTGTTCCACCAAGATCTGGTGGGTTGGGCTGGCATCGAGCCCCCACTCCACCGCGCGTTTGAACTCCTCGCGGTTGTACGCGACGGACCCCCCGACTCCGCCCAAGGTAAACGACGGCCGAATGATCGCGGGAAATCCCACCCGCTCGATCACGACCATCGCGTCCTCAACGGATGAGACGGTGCCGCTCTCCGGAACCTTCAAGCCGATCCGCCGGACCGCCTGTTTGAACCGCTCACGATCCTCCGCCTTCTTGATGGCTTCGTACTGGGCGCCGATCAGCTTGACGCGGTATTTTTCCAGCACCCCTCGTTCCACCAGCGCCACCGCCGTGTTCAGCGCGGTCTGCCCGCCCATGGTGGGCAGCAACGCATCCGGCCGCTCGCGCTCGATGATGCGCTCGACCACCTCGGGCGTGATGGGTTCGATGTAGGTGCGGTGCGCCAACTCCGGGTCGGTCATGATGGTGGCCGGGTTGGAATTCACCAACACGATCTCGTACCCCTCTTCCCGCAACGCCTTGCACGCCTGCGACCCCGAGTAGTCGAACTCGCACGCCTGGCCAATGACGATGGGGCCCGAGCCGATCAAGAGGATCTTATGGATGTCGGTGCGTTTGGGCACTTCACCCCCCATCCCTGCCTTCCCCCGCAAGGGGGGAAGGAGTCGAAGCCTCAAAGCCAGTCGCTTTACGTTTCCTCCCCCCTTGCGGGGGAGGACTAAGGTGGGGGGAGGTGTTCAGGGCGTGTTCGATGACCCCTATCACCCCCTCCGTTTCGGTCAGCACTTCATGGTTCCAGAATCGGAGCACCCGAAAATTCTGCGACTGTAGCCACTCGCTGCGCTCTGCGTCGTATTCTCTCGCCGACAAGTGGTGACCACCATCGACTTCAACGATCAGCCGTGCCTCCAAACACGCAAAGTCGACGACATAAGGTCCGAGCGGCTGCTGGCGTCGAAACTTGAACCCATCGACTTGGCGCAGCCGGAGCTGACGCCACAGCGCCTGTTCCGCGGGTGTCAGGCTTGAGCGAAGTTGGCGCGCGCGCGGATGACTCATCTCTGATACGGTAATACGGTAACGTCTGACTCGTGCCTCAAGCGCGCCTCTCCGTACCCAGAACCTCCACGAACCGTTGGAACAAATAACCCGCGTCGTGCGGGCCGGGGGAGGCTTCGGGGTGGTATTGGACCGAGAAGACCGGCAATGTCTTGTGGCGCAAGCCCTCGACGGTCCGATCGTTCAGATTCACGTGCGTGGCTTCGACCTCTCCTCCCAGCGAGTCAAGGTCCACGGTGAAGCCGTGGTTCTGCGCCGTGATCGTCACCTGGTTGGTCGCAAGATCCAGCACCGGCTGGTTGCCCCCGTGGTGTCCGAACTTCAACTTGGAGGTGGTCCCGCCCATGGCCAGCCCCAGGATCTGATGCCCGAGGCAGATGCCGAAGATGGGCACACGCCCGATCAAACCCCGCGCAGCCTCCACCGCGTAAGTCACGGCCGCGGGGTCGCCCGGACCGTTGGCCAGCACCACCCCATCCGGGTTTGACGCCAACGCTTCCGCGGCCGGCGTGGTCGCGGGAACGACCGTGACGTCGCAGCGGGAATGGACTAGGTTGCGAAGGATGTTGCGCTTCACGCCGAAGTCATAGACCGTAACACGAGGTCTCCCCCCCACCCTGCCCTCCCCCGCAAGGGGGGAGGGACGAGCGGAGGGACTCCAGGGTCCCTCCGTCCAAGCGTAAGGCTCCCTACACGTCACGTCGCGAACCAGATCGCGGCCCACCAAGCCCGGTGAGGCTTTTGCCTTGGCGATCAACCGGCGTTCATCCAGGTCGACCGTGGACAACACGCCTTCTTGCGCGCCGCTGTCGCGAAGGTGCTTGGTGAGCGCGCGGGTGTCGATCCCTTCGATGCCCACGATCCCCGCATCCTTCAAGTATTCGTTGAGGTTCTGGCGGCTGCGCCAGTTGCTCGACATCGGCGAGCACTCCTTGACCACGAAGCCTTCGGCCCACACCCGTCCGGACTCCACGTCTTCCGGGTTGACCCCGTAGTTGCCGATCTGGGGGGCGGTCATGACCACGATCTGACCGCGGTACGACGGATCAGTGAGGATTTCTTGGTAGCCGGAGAGGCTGGTGTTGAACACCACCTCGCCCAGGGAATCGCCCTCCGCGCCGAACGCGGTTCCGCGAAACACGCTTCCGTCGGCCAATGCGAGGATCGCGGGCCGCTTACGCGCTCGCGTCATACACCACCTTCCCCCCCACCAGGGTCTTGATCACGCGGCCGCGCATCTTCCACCCGGCAAACGGCGTGTTGCGGCTTTTCGAACGGAACTGCGCCGGATCGACCACCCATTCCGCCTCTGGATCGATCACGGTCACGTCCGCGGGCGCGCCCACGCGCAGGCTGCCGCGATCAATGCGCATCACCGCGGCCGGCTTGGAGGTCATGAGCGCGATCACCTGCGGCAGCGACAGATGGCCCTCCGCGCTCAACGCCAGCGCCAGCGGCAGCGCGGTCTCCAACCCCACCACGCCGAACGGGGCCTCCGCAATGGGCCAGGACTTCTCCTCGGGCGCGTGGGGCGCGTGGTCCGTGGCGATCGCATCGATCGTGCCGTCCTTCAACCCCTCGATGACGGCGAGCACGTCCTCGCGGCTCCGCAGCGGCGGGTTCATCTTGGCGTCGGCCTTGAACCCGATCACGGCCTCGTCGGTCAACGTGAAGTGATGCGGGCAGGCCTCGGCGGTCACGCGAACGCCCCGCGCTTTGGCTTCGCGGATCATGCGCACCGACGCGGCGCAGCTCATGTGCGCCAGGTGCAGCCGCCCGCCGGTCAGCTCGGCCAGGGCCAGGTCGCGCGCGACCATCACGGTCTCGGCCGCTGCCGGCACGCCTCTGAGTCCCAGCATGGTCGACACCTTGCCCTCGTGCATCACGCCGCCGCTGGACAGGGCCAGATCTTCGCAGTGGTCGATGACCGGCACGCCGAACGACAGCGTGTACTCCAGCGCGCGACGCATGACCAGGCTGCTGGTCACGGGCCGTCCGTCGTCGGAGATCGCGGCGCAGCCCGCTTCGACCAATTCGCCGATTTCGGCCAACTCCTCGCCCCGCGATCCTTTGGTGACGGCGCCCACCGGCCTGACGTTGATCGCGCCCTCTCGCCGCGCCAGGTCGAGCACCAACTCGGTGACGGCTCGGGTGTCGTTGATCGGGTTGGTGTTGGGCATGGCGAACACCGTGGTGAATCCACCCGCGGCCGCTGACTCGGTGGCGGTCTTGACCGTTTCCTTGTATTCGTATCCGGGCTCGCGCACGTGCGTGTGCAGATCGATGAACCCGGGGCAGACCACCAGCCCGGTCGCGTTGAAGAGAGCGGTCCTGGGTCCGGGCTTGAGGCCGGGGCCGCAGGCCGCAATCTTTCCGTCGGCGATCTCGACGTCGCAGATCGCGTCCAGGCCAGCGGCCGGGTCGATGACCCGCCCGCCGCGGATCAGGAGCGAACCGCCGTTGGTCTGGGTCGTCATTGGTTTGCCGCCATGGTGACGGAATCCGATTTGCCGCCGGTCAACAGGTAGAGCGCCGCCATCCGTACCGCGATCCCGTTCGCCACCTGGCCCAGGATCACGGAACAGAGGCCGTCCGCCACGTCCGGAGCCAGTTCCACGCCCCGATTCACCGGGCCGGGGTGCATGACCAGGACGTCGGGCTTGGCCCGTTGCAGTCGTTCCCGGGTCAAGCCCCACAGCCGGCTGTACTCCCGCAGCGAGGGAAAGAACCCCGCGCCTTGACGCTCCAGTTGCAGTCGCAAGGCCATCACCACGTCCGCGCCCTCCAATGCGGGATCGAGCGTGTAGTGGATCTCCGCGCCGAAGTCCTTCAACTCCGGAGGCACCATGGTCGGCGGCCCGGCCAGCCGCACGGTCGCGCCCAGCTTGGTGAGACCCCAGAGGTTGGATCGCGCGACCCGGCTGTGACGCACGTCGCCCACAATCGCGACGGTCAAGCCCTCGAGTCGTCCTTTGCGTTCCAGGATCGTGGACAAGTCCAGAATCGCCTGGGTGGGGTGCTCGTGCGCCCCGTCGCCCGCGTTGATCACGGAGCACCGCAGGTGCCGCCCCAGCAGGGCGGGAGCGCCGGCTTCCCCGTGGCGGACCACGATCACGTCCGCGCCCATGGCCTCCAGGTTCTTGGCCGTGTCCAGGAGCGTTTCGCCCTTCACCACGCTGCTGGAGGAGGCGGACACGTTGATAACGTCCGCCGACAACCGCTTGGCCGCCAACTCGAAGGACGAGCGCGTGCGCGTACTGGGTTCGAAGAACAGATTGACGACCGTGCGCCCGCGCAGGGTGGGGACCTTTTTGATCTCCCGCCCCGCGACTTCTTTGAACGATTCCGCAGTGTCGAGCAACAGGCGCAGTTCGTCCACGTCCAAGTCGCGAATCGCCAACAGATCCTTGTGTTTGAGATTCATGAGCCTATCCGACTACCGGAACGCGGAGCCCGTTCAGAAAAGGGTCAGATGCAAGGCGCTGCGAGAACCGGAGCGCAGCGTACACTATGCGTACGTGAGCACCGGAAGCGCAGCAGCAATGCCGCAGATGGCCCTTTTCTGGACGGGCTCTCATGCGACGCTCCTCTCCGGCCCCGGGAGGATGGCGACGCGATCATCCTGCCCCTCTTCGCGGAGAAACACCTTGACCCGTTCGTCCGACCCGGTCGGGATGTTCTTGCCGACGTAATCGGCCCGGATCGGCAACTCGCGGTGCCCGCGATCGATCAAGACCGCGAGCTGGATCAGCCGCGGCCGGCCGAGGTCCATCACCCCGTCCATGGCGGCGCGGATGGTGCGGCCGGTGTAGAGCACGTCGTCGACCAAAATCACCTTGCGATCCGTGAGGTCGAACGGGATCTCGGTCTTTCGAAGCAGCGGATGGGACCTGATGGTGGACAGGTCGTCGCGGTAGAGCGTGATGTCGAGTTCGCCCAGGGGGACGTCCGCGCCCTCGATCTCGGCCAGCTTCGCGGCCAGTCGACGGGCGAGATAGACGCCGTTGGTGCGAATGCCCACCAACACCAGCGCTTCCACGCCCTTGTGGCGCTCGATGATCTCGTGCGCCATCCGCGACAGCGCTCGCTGCACGCCGGACTCATCCAACACCTGGCGTTCCGCGGCCTTCACCGTGGACATAAAAAAACCCTCCAGGCCCGGTCGGCGTGGAAGGTCTCACAATGACGTGCGTGGTCGTTCATGGGTCCTTTCTAGCCTCGCAGGGCTAGCCATTAAAGGCAACAGCACTCTACTCCGGAGCAGACCGCATTGTCAAGGGAGCCGCGATCCACCGAGGGCTCGCGACGGTGACCAAGAGTCGGTATAATCACGGCGTCGTGCCACCAGCCTCCGACTTGCAGCGACCAAGCACCGATCCCGTCGATCTTTCGGCGCTCCGCATCGACCGCAGCCGCGACCGCGGTCCGCGCCCGGGCTCCCGCCGTTCGTTGGCGTGGGGGTTGGCCGGCCTGGTATTGGTCGTCGGCGGGTGGACGTGGTACGCCTTGAGTGCGTCGCCCGTTGTGGTCGACGTCGCCGGCGTGACCACGATCTCGGGGACCGGCGCAGCCGCGGTCCTCCACGCCAGCGGCTACGTGGTGGCGCAGCGACAGGCCAACGTGGCGTCGAAAGCCACCGGACGGCTCGTGGCCCTGTACGTGGGGCCGGGGGACCGCGTCAAGAACGGGCAGATCCTCGCCAAGATCGAGAGCGCGGACGTCACCGCCCGGCTCCATCAGGCCCAGGCCAACGAGGCCGCGGCACGCGCGGCCCTGGCGCAGGCACGCGCCGCGGCCGACGAGGCGACTTTGGATTACGAGCGCAAGCGCGGACTGCTGGACGCCCAGTTGGTGTCGCAAGCTGATTTCGACGTCTCCTCGGCGCGCCACGCCACGGCGCAGGCCGGCGTGGCGTCGGCGCAAGCCGTGGTCGCGGCCGCCGAAGCCGCGGTGCGCGCCGCGGCCGTGGAGTTGGACAACACGGTGATCCGCGCGCCGTTCGACGGGACCGTGCTGACCAAG
This sequence comes from Nitrospirota bacterium, assembly GCA_040757335.1. Taxonomy (NCBI): domain Bacteria; kingdom Pseudomonadati; phylum Nitrospirota; species Nitrospirota bacterium. The sequence goes on from JBFLXB010000001.1 coordinate 342,500, forward strand.
AACGCCGACGTGGGGGAAATCGTCGCGCCGTTCGGGTCCTCCACCACGGCTCGGGCCGCGGTCGTCAGAATCGCGGACATGGCCTCGTTGATGGTGGAGGCCGATGTCTCGGAACGGTACCTCGATCAAGTCACCATCGGCTTACCCTGCGAGATCACGCTCGACGCCTACCCGCAGCAGCGCTACCACGGCGTGGTCGAGACCATCGTCCCGACCGCGGATCGGGCCAAAGCCACGGTGCTCACCAAGATTCGATTCGCGGACCGCGACCCCCGCGTGTTGCCGGAGATGAGCGCGAAAGTGGCGTTTCTCTCGAGTGGGGAGGCGCCCGCGCAGACGGCCCGCCTCGCGGTTCCCGACCAGGCGGTCGTGTCGAGGAACGATCGCCGCGTGGTATACGTGGTCCGGAACGATCGGGCCGTCGAAACCGCGGTGACCACCGGCGCCACTGCGAACGGGTTGACCGAAGTCCGCGACGGCGTGGGGCCGGGTGAGCGCGTGATCGTCAACCCTCCGGACGATCTGCAGGACGGCGCGCCCGTGGCGGCTCGCGCGACTCCGGGATGAAGGATCGGACGTGACGCTGCTGCGATTGATCGTCTACAACGCCTTGCGCCACAAGCTGCGCACCGTGCTCACCGTGCTGGGCCTGGCCATCGCGGTGCTCGCGTTCGCCATGCTGCGGACCATGGTGGACGCGTGGTACGCAGGGGTGAACGCGTCGCAACAGAATCGCCTCATCTCCCGCAACGCGGTCTCGCTCGCGTTTCCCCTGCCGCTGGCCTATCGCGATCGTATCGCGCAAGTACCCGGCATCACCGCGGTCACGTACGGCGACTGGTTCGGCGGCGTGTACATCGACGAGAAGAACTTCTTCGCCCAGTTCGGCGTGGATGCGGACACATGGTTTCGGGTATACCCGGAATACCGGGTCCCTCCGGATCAGATGGACGCGTTTTCGCAGGAACGGAACGCCGCGATCGTGGGACGCAAACTTGCCGAGCGATACGGCTGGCACCTGGGCGATACCGTGAGATTGCGCGGCACGTTCTACCCGGGGGATTGGGACTTCGTGATCCGCGGGATCTACGCGGCGGACCCCAATGTGAAAACCGCCGACGAAACCCAGATGTTCTTCCACTGGGATTCGCTGGAGCAGTATCTGCGGCAGACGCTCGCCGACGCCGCGGGGCACGTGGGGTTCTACGCCTTCACCATCGACAGAACCCAGGACCCCGCCGCGATCGGCCGAGCCGTCGATGCCTTGTTCGCGAACTCCTTGGCTGAGACGTTGACCGAGACCGAACGGGAATTCCAACTGGGATTCGTGTCCATGACCGAAGCCATTCTACTCGCGATCCAGGCGATCTCGATCATGATCGTGGGCCTGATCCTGATCGTGCTCGCCAATACCATGGCCATGTCCGCGCGGGAACGCGCGACCGAGTATGCGGTGATGAAGACGATGGGCTTCTCTCCGGCCCGCCTCGCGGTGCTGATCGCCGGGGAGTCGCTCGTGATCGCGATCGCCGGAGGCTTCGTCGGCATGCTCGCGGTCTTCCCGCTCGCCGAGGCCTTCGGCGCCGCGGTCGGAACGTTTTTCCCGGTCTTCAAGATCTCGGGGGCCACGCTGGCGGCCGCCTCCGGGTTGGACCTTGCGGCGGCGGTGGTGGCGGCCGCGATCCCGTCATGGTTCGTGGCCCGAACCACGGTGGCAGAGGGTCTGAGGCACGTGGGATGACGTGATGAAGATTCCGATCGCCTACAGCCTTCGCAATCTCGGAGCCCGGCGACTGACCACGCTCATGACCGCCTCCGGGATGGCGTTGGTGGTGTTCGTCCTCGCCGCGGTCCTGATGCTGGCCCACGGGTTGGAGCGCACCATGGTCAGCACCGGCTCCCCGGACAACGCGCTGATCACCCGGCGGTCAGCCACCTCCGAGGTGCAGAGTTTTCTCTCGCGCGAACAGGCCGCGATCATCATGGCCTCCGACGAGATCACCCGGGGACCGGACGGCGTGCCCCTCGGAGGATCGGAAACCGTGACGATCATCAACCTTCCCAAGCGAGGCAGCGGCAAGCCGTCGAACGTCCAGATCCGCGGCGCCTCGGCACTGGCGATGACGCTGCGCCCGCAGATCAAACTGGTCGAGGGACGCCTCTGGCAACCAGGATCGTCCGAAGTGGTGGTGGGCCGCGGCATTGCGTCGCGTTTTCAGGGGACCGGACTGGGCGAGACCATACGTTTCGCGCTGCGCGATTGGACCGTGGTGGGCGTCTTCGACGGAGGCGGCAGCGGCTTCGATTCGGAGATTTGGGTGGACGCGGACCAACTGATGCAGGCGTTTCGCCGCACCCTGTTTTCGTCCGCGCTCGTTCGCGTGCCGGACGCGCGGGCCTTCGATGCGCTCAAAGCCCGGCTGGAGACCGATCCCCGCCTCACCGTGGAGGTCAAACGGGAAATCGACTACTACGCGGCGCAGTCCGAGATGTTCGCCACGTTTATCCGCGTGGTGGGGTTGCTCGTGACCGTGGTGTTCAGCCTCGGTGCCGTGGTCGGCGCCATGATCACCATGTACGCCGCCGTGTCCAACCGCACCCAGGAGATCGGCGCGCTCCGAGCGCTGGGATTCGGCCGCGGCGCGGTCTGGGGCGCCTTCGTGGTCGAGTCGCTCGGGTTGTCGCTGCTCGGAGGGTTACTCGGGGTGGGGGCGGCCGCGCTGCTGCAGTTCGTCTCGATTTCTTCCGTCAATTTCGCCACGTTCACGGAAATCGCGTTCGGGTTTTCCTTGTCCCCGCAGATCGTGGCCCAGTCATTGGTGTTCTCCGCAGTGATGGGATTTGTCGGCGGGGTGCTTCCAGCCGTTCGCGCGAGCCGTCTTAAGATCGTTGAGGCGCTGCGCACCCCCTGATCGTCAGCGGGGGCGCTTCAGGACAATGCGCCGGAACCACCCGCGGCCCAAATCAGGTTCGTCGCGAACCAGCTCCAGGCCGGGGCACGATGCCAGAACCTCTTCGAACACCACGTCGGTGTTGGTGGCCAACCGCCCGAGGAGGGGGCTGAACCACCGCCTGAGCGGCGCGTTCTGGCCTGGGCGCAGAAACTTGTCGAGAATATGGATCGTCCCCCCGGGCCGCACGACCCGCGCCACCTCGCTCAGAAGCGCGTGCGGGTTCGGCACCACGGCAACGATCAAGTGCAGCACGGCGCGATCGAACGAACCGTCGCGAAGCGGCAGCTCCATGCCGTCGCCGCGGACCAGACGGATCGGCGCGTCGTATTCGCGGGCTTTGGCTTTGGCCCGTCCGATCATCGCAGCGGTCAGGTCGACTCCCACGTAGGTTGCGCCCGGCTTGAGCCACGGGATGTCGAGTCCGGTCCCCACGCCGACCAGGAGAATTCGTTGGCCCGACACGTCGCCGAGCGTCCCCAGACTCTTTCGCCGACTCTCGCGCAGCGCCGACGCCACCGCGGCGTCGTAAAACGGCGCCCACAAGGTGTAGGCGCGCCGAAGCCATGGTGATCGCTCCGCGCGTTGAGCCGCGCGCGGAGAAGCCGCACGGGATGAGACGAGGACGACCGGAGGGGACGGATCGGAGGCGCGTATCCGCCGCCTCTCAACCAGCCGGGGAACGCGCATCAGGGAACCTGACGGCGGGATTCAATCCATTGTCTGACCACGCCGGGCGTGCGGGCGTCGATGTACGCGAACCGCACGCCGATGCCGTGCGGCGCGCGTCGGACGATCCGACCGTTGGTGGTGACGAATTGGGTCTCGTGCGGGTCCAGCGAGAAGGTGATGTTCATGGAGGTGCCGATCTCGAAGCGCGGAGGGACCTCGATGAAACACCCCGAGAAGCTCAGGTTCCGGATCGTCCCGCTCAGGAAGGTCGACCCGGACCGAATCGTGGCCGGCCCGGAAAAAGGGAGACGAACGTGTGGTCTCTGCTCAACCGACTGGGTCTGGTTCATGGCCGCTCCTCCGTTCTTCGCCACGGACGGACCTGGGGGAGGAACCGCAGTCGGCGGCTGGAAATTCCAAAGCAGCCGGTCGGACAATCCTGTACACTTGGGCCGGCGCCGGGTGTTTAGAATCCTTCTAAACGTCCGCCCAGCCACGTCACGCCCTGGGCCGCGCCGCCATTCTCACTCGCCAGAATTGCATCGGCAAATTCGAGGCCGGTCGCGCCCGCCATCACCACGCGAAACCGAAGTTTCACCAAGACGCCATCTTGCTGCGAGCCCAGCGGTGTCCCGAACTTCTTGATCTCCACGTTGAGCCGGCCCGCCCCTGGAAGGGGCGTTGGAACCGTGTACTCCACGTTGGTCGAAGGGGCCTGCTGCTCGAAGAAGTCACCGGGTTCGAAATCCACAAACTCAACCACCGCGGGCTCGAACCGGATACCGAACGTGGCAATGAACGTGGGCAGTGCAATGTCCTCGCCCCAGACCTCCAGGGTCATGGTGTCGCCCAGGCTCGGTCCTTCCCGCAGGGAAACGCTGTCCGCCGGCAGCACGGTTTGATCCGGCGTGAATCGCACCGACAAACCACCGATGTCCGTGACGCTCCCGCCTCCGCCGCATGAAACCATGATCAGGGCCGCTGAGACGGCCGTGCCGATCCGTCCCAGTCGTGTCAGCGATAAGTGAGGCACATCGAGCTCCATCCCGCCGTCACACAGAAGACAACCGAGCAAGGGAGAGTCTTCCGAAGCCCTTCTGCTTGAGCTTCAGAAACTCCCCACCCCGGTGCCGGGGGCGGAGAGGTTCTGTGCGCGTTGAGGTCAGCAGAGCGCCGGGAAAGCGGGCACCTGCGTGCTGGAGGTCTGGTCAGGGCAAGCTCATTGCAGGACGTAAACAGCCCCCGCAGTGGTTGCGATGTTGTTGGCCTGATCGCCGTCGATGCCCATCGCGTTGCTGTCTTCGCCGATCGCCCCGACCGCCACGGTATCTATGCTCACCGCCACGCTCCCGCCAAAGCCGTCGAGGCCGGCGGTGTTGGAGGCCTTCACGTAGTCGAGCTGGCTCCAGGTTGTGCCGCTGCGGGAGAACACATAGACCGCCCCGGCGGTCGCAGCGCTGTTGTCGGGTTGCCCCACCCCGGTCGCGTCGACGCCGGTGGCCGCGCTGTCCTCGGACGGCGCCCCGATTGCCAGGGTATCGCCGCTCAGCGCCACTCTCCACCCGAACAGGTCGCCCGCGTTCGTATTGGACGCCTTCACGTACGCCTGTTGCGCCCACGTTCCGGTGATCCCGCCGCTGCGGAAGAACACATACACCGCGCCGGTATCGATCGCGCTGTTGTTGCCTACGCTGTCGATTCCCGTGGTCGCACTGTCTTCCAACGGCGCGCCGACTGCCAGGGTGTCGCCCTCCAATGCCAGGCTCGTGCCGAACGCGTCGGCCGCCCCGGTGTTGGAGGCTTTGAGGTAGGCCTGTTGTGCCCACGCGGTGCCGGCGCGGGTGAACACGTACACCGCGCCAGAGCTGGTCGCGCCGTTGCTGGTCTGGGGAGTGCCGTCGATGCCCGTGGCAATGCTGCTCTCCCCGGCCGCGCCCGCCGCCAGCGTGTCACCGCTGAGCGCCACGCTCACCCCGAACACGTCTCCGGCATCGGTATTGGATGCTTTGACGTAGGCTTCCTGGCTCCAGATCGTCCCGCTGCGGGTGAACACGTACACCGCCCCGGCATTCGACGCGCTGTCGTCCGCCTGGTCCCCGTCGATGCCGGTCGCTACGCTGTCTTCTCCGAGCGCGCCCACTGTTACGGTCTCTCCGCTCAACGCCACCCGCCAACCGAATCGATCCCCGGCGCCCGTGTTCGACGCTTTGAGGTACGCCTGCTGGGTCCAGGTCGTTCCGCTGCGCACGAACACGTACACGGCCCCGGCATTCGACGCGCTGTCGTCCGCCTGGTCCCCGTCGATCCCAACGGCCGTGCTGTCTTCCGAGGGAGCCCCGACTACCAAGGTCTCGCCCTCCAGCGACACGCTCCAGCCGAACTGATCTCCAGCGCCGGTGTTCGAGGCTTTGAGATACGCCTGCTGGCTCCAGGTCGTCCCGCTGCGCACGAACACGTACACCGCCCCGGAGTTCGCCGCGTTGTTGCTCGTGCCATCTCCATCCACCCCGGTCGCCGCACTGTCCTCCGAAGGCGCGCCCACGACCATGGTGTCGCCGTTCAAGGCCACGCTATAGCCGAAGTGGTCGTCAGCTCCGGTGTTCGAGGCTTTGGCGTACGCCTGCTGCGCGAAGTTGACCTCGGTGCCGCGCGTCACTTCGATGGTATACACCCTCGCCGCGCCGCCGGTGGTGACCACTCGAACACTCAAGACATTGCGACCTTCCACCAGGCTGACGGGGTCCGTAAGGGTCCCGCCGTTGACGGTGATCGTCGCGTCCGCTTCAGTTGCAGTGGCCGTGACCGTAGTTTGAGTGGTGAGAAAAACCGTGCTGACCGTGTACGCGGTCACGCTGGAATCAAACGTCTCGTTGAACGGCCCCAGATCAACTGCCAGGGCGGTCAAGGACGGATCGCCGGTGGGGCCATCATCACTGGCACATCCCCCGAGAATCCCCGCCACTATCACGACCAAGCCGAACACCGCGAACACGTCCCGTCTCATCACCCCGCCTCTCTCAGCCGCACCTTGGCGCGCTGATGCCCAACGCGTTGGGTCAACTGAACACAATGCAGACGCGGGTGTCAAGAAATTATGGAGGAGACTGGCCGACCAGCTGACAGGGACCGCGGCACGCGGCGTGGCAGAACAGCACCTGCCGGTTTATCTCTTCTGAGCTAATATTGGCAACAGAATATCCCCCAGACGGAGTGCAATTATGGCGAACGATAGAAACAGTGTACCCAATCCGAGATGCACGATCTGCAACAGACCGACAAGCAATCGGTTTCCTGGCGCGGTATTTCAGGCCGTGCCTCCCGATCGGGATCCGTCATCGCCGGTCGTCTTCCCCCGGGACTACATTTGCGGTTCGGACAAGTGTTTGCACCGGTTCATCGATCGCGTGTTCGATGAACACCGAAGAAAGAAGACCCGCTACGTGGCCTAAGGCTAAGAGGCAATTTTGGGAAATGGTGCCCCTGGCGTGATTTCGCGACACGCGGTTTAGGAACCGGTTTTCGCGCCGCGGGGCACTTCGGTCGGAAGGCGTGAAGTTACGAGCATTCCCGTGGGGAATCAACAAAATCGGCCCGCCGAGTCAGCGAGGGCCGACGGGGGTCGAGGAGGGCTGAAAAGAGCTGAGACCGTTTTAGTTTCGTTTTAGTGCGAAGGATTCCTTGTCGGAACGGGCTTCAATGCCGTCCAGTCAATCCCCACCGTCTCCCATATCCGTGGGAGATCGCCCAGCGTAATGGGAGTCAGCGGACCACCCACCGCGTGCTCACCCAGGCGAAAAATTACGCGACGCACGGTTTCCTTGAGCCAGATTTCTTCACTCGGATCGAGCGGCTTCATCGGTGTCCCCGCTTTGAACTTTCGACCCGTCACCAGATCGCCCCGACTCTCACCGCTTAAGTTGCCGAGCTTGTCGAGGACTGCGAGGTCGATCTTGAACATCTCCGCGGCCTTTTCCCGGACTCGACGCTTCTCTCCGGTGCGAGCCTCCAAGTGGCTCAATAGCGCATAGGCGAACGTCGAGAGCGGCTCCCGTCCTTTTTGAAGATTCGTCCATCGCTTATGCCACTTCATCACCTCAGGTGTCGCCTGGAACGACGTCAGTAGGTCTGGGTACTTGCTGTGTACCGCTCGTCCGACCCCCTTCAGGGTAGCGGACCCCGCCGTCAGGGTGGCGACACCTGAAACAAACCGGTACACCGTTCCTGGAGGAGGTGGGTTACGATCAACGACATCGGCCTTGTCGAACGTGAATCGAATCGTGCCGATACCCAACCGGAGGTCAGTTCCGATTGCCCAATCCCGTAGGACAGGATCGACGGCTTCGCGCGCGGCGAGTTCATCGGCGAAGTGGTCGCGGAGCGTCACCGTCAACCGCCCATCCTGCAGGCGAAATTCACCAAACGCATGTGATTGAGAAAGCGGCGGAGGATTCTCGTAGGCCACCCCCTCTTGAGACTCGATGGTGTAGTGGAGCCGCTCTACGTGGGGATCGCGCATGACCTCAGTAGCCCCTCACCCAGTTGCGCCCTGGTACACGGGCTGGAGGGGGATCGGTCTCTCCGTATTGGACGGTCTTGTCGCAGTTATTGCAGTGCCCATATCCCTTAATGCCCCGAACCATCCGAATCGTGAGGCGTTTCGCATCCCAGCAGGTGGAACAGAACGGGCCGCTCTGCTCGTCGTCTTTGTCGGTCAGCCAATAGGCGTTGTTGCGATATTGCAGCGTCTGCTGAGTGGCGAGGGCCTGTTCAAGGGTACCGACCCTCTCCTTCAGTGCACCGTTCTCGAGAACGAGATCACGGCACTGCTCCGCGAGGTCGACGAGCTTCTTGATCAGGTCGACGTTGTCGAGCTTTTGAACCAGCGCCATCAATTCCTTTGTCGTTTCGATAACGCTCATGCGGTCCCGCCCTTCTCCTATGGAGTGTGCTGAATCGGCCCCCCCGGTACGGTGCCCACGGCCGGAACAGAACGATTTGCCCGCGATCGAATCACTGTCCCCGTCGAAAGACGCGCCCGAACGAGTATAGCGACTTGGGAGTGAATCGCGTTGGGAACAGCAGCAACGGGCACCCACGTCTCCCAGGTCTCGTCTGGCGGGAGCCTTACTGGGAGCGGGCGCTGTGGGTTCAATACATGTATTTCTGGTTGCATGTCAATCCAAACGTGTGTGACTACGACATCACGAGACCGGGACAGGTTCGTCGCGTTGATAAAGAAACACTCCTGGCCCGTGGCGACAAACGATGCTCTATGGACCAGCAGGCGGAGACGCCTCCGCTCTACCCAAGCAGGAAGCAAGTGCTCGGGGATAACGCCTATCACCAAATCAAGTATTGCGCCCAACACTACCTCGACCCGTTAGGTCCGCGCCAAAGATTCCGGGGCCGGGCGTACTCCCTCGTCGCCCAGTACCAAAACGACTCGGTTGGAGAAGGCCAGATTCATGGCGTACCGAGAGCTACTCAGATCGTGGCACCCTCATCTTGACTGTGTGGTGCTTCATGTCGATGAAGATCAGACGTGGCCGATTATACTTCGCTGCAAGGTGCCCGATCACCAAATTCTTGTCCCTGCGGTCGATGTCACCGTCAACAATGTATCCCTCTCCTCGTGCTTCGAGCGCGTCGGGATCACATAGCCCAGCGGCAAGCACCTGTACGAGCTTCGACCTCCTGAATCCCTCGACTCGAGGTGAAAGCGTGTTGACGCAGAGTTGGATCTCATCATTCGCGAAGATAATGGCACCATCAAGAGTTTCCCGGTGCCTGAAGAACTCGCTATTACCGAAATAATAACAATATCGAGAATCATGAGTCGCGTCATCCATGTCGATGATTTCCTGGATTCCAAACAGTGTGGACTGAAATCGCCGTCGGTGATCCGCGGCCTCCCTGCCTTCGCACTGTAACCACAGGAGGCGAAAAGCGTCACCGACCTCCAGATATGAGACCAGTTGCTCTACGCCGTCGCTAATGATTCCTGACAGGGTATTTCGGCTCCCCGTGGGTATGGAGCGCGAATAGGCTTCTCCTTGGTCTAACGCTCTTTCCTCTTCCTCGACTTGGTCCGGGTCGTCACGTTTCGCCTTCACCTCAAAGAGAAATGTCTCTCCTTCGGCGAATCGACCTAATAGATCAGGCGTTTTTCGGCCCGGTTGCGGCGGAATATCCTCGACCTGTAGCCCGAAGTGTCGAAGTGCCTCCTTGGCAAATTCTTTGACTTCGCGATCATCCATCTCGTCTACCTCAAAGTCCGGATCGCCGAGTCAATCCTCAATCCGCGCTTCCTCTGGAAATGTGGCCCGGATCGTCGCCTTTAACCGGCGTGCCGCGTCAACGGGATCATTCTCCACCCACCGGATCGTGTGGGAGTGATTCGTATCGAAGTGTGTACCCCTCGATTCAAAAATCCCCGTCTCGCACGTATAGATCACCGGTTTGCCCAGTCCCTCCGCGAACCCCGCCTCCCAGTATGCGCCAGAGTTATCGTGGGTGAGATCGGCCACCAGGAAGCGGGCGCGTCGTATTTCGACGCGAAGCTGCTCGTCGATCAGTCCGGCTCTGGGCGCGTCGTCCAGCCTCACAAGATCGAATCCGGCCTCTCTTGTCGCTTCCTTGAACTTCGGGTAGATCTTCTGGTCCAGGATCGGGTCGTTGTACTTCATCGCCATGAACGCTCGCGGGCTGGTGGTCGATTGCCGTCTCATCAGATGATAGCGTTGCCATCCAGCAAAGGTCAGACCAATCCGTCCCAGCAGATCAGTATTGGTGAATTCCACGAGTCCTGCTCCATAAAGCGACTTTGCGATAAATCGCACTCCGGGTGCATCGAACGCGCCAACCACGGCCCTGGAGTTATCGTAGTCCAGGGGGATCATTTCACCCGGATGCCGCTGCATGTCTCCAATCCAAATCACCAAGTTGTCGGCCTGCTCCGCCGGATCTGGGAGACGCCCCTCCCTCTCGATCCGCTCTATTAGGTCAGAGTTAACGACCGGCCACTCGTTGTTTCGTTGCATCCGTCGAATAGCGTGGGCAAGGATCATCGCAAATTCTGGATCGCTGGCAAGACGAGGCCTTGCTCCCAGCTCAGCTTGCCGAGTCAGTTGGTAACGGCCACAGTTCGGGCAATCGACCGGAATTCGTTCACGGGTGGTAGCAATGCCTGCTGGCCTAACAGCAGTTTTGCAGGCGGGACAGGATGTCCGGTCATTCATGGTGGATCTCCTGATATGGCTGGGGATAACGCCTACCCTAATACGGCGAGGCCGATCACCTCGTCAACTTATCCCGACCCGGTACCTGTTGGGAAATTTGATGGGACTCGGAGGGCACAGCTTGGGCATAGTTCACAGTTTCTCGACTAGGCCCACCCTGCAAGCCCTTGAAAAATGGTGCCCCTGGCGTGAATTGAACACGCGACACACGGTTTAGGAAACCGCTGCTCTATCCAACTGAGCTACAGGGGCGAGAGCGCGCCGATGCGGACAACAGCAGGATTTTATATCACATGGCGAATCAGGGTGTCACCTCGCGCTGCCGCGCGAGCGTCACGTCACCCCTGCCATCCTCGCCGCTGATCTGGTACACTTCGCTCGTCACGGATGATTCTGTCGGCAGTGCGACGCCGACGCCACCAGTCCACGAGGAGCGCATGCGAACACAGGGATGGTCTACGACCGAGGCGCGGGTGTCGGAGTACATGACCGAAGAGGTGCGCAGCGTGCGTTGGGATGCCACGCTCAAGGAGGCCGGCAAGCTCCTGCAGAAGTACAAGATCGGTCTGCTGTTCGTGGACGACGACCGGCGCTACGTCGGCGTGATCACCGAATCGGGGCTGAGCCGCAACGCGGTGGCCAAAGGCCTCGACCCCAACACGACCCTGGTCAAGGCCGTGATGAGCCGGAAGATCGTGTCGATCGAGGACAACGAGCCGATCGTCGAGGCCGTCAAACTCATGAAGGAACACGGCATCCGGCATCTGGCGGTCACGAAGAACGAAACCATCGTCGGCATCATTTCGATCTCCGACATCGTCCGCTACTACTCGGGCGTCGAGTAGCATCGATGGCAGTTGCCGGCCGTCCGGTCGGGTAATTGCCGGGAAGTTTTCACGCGCGTTTCAGCGCCGTCGGGAGCACCCGCAACCGGCATGTTGACTGATTACGACGTCTACCTGTTCAAACAAGGCACGCATTTCCGGCTCTACGAGCGACTGGGCGCGCACGTCGGGATCGAGAACGGGGTTCGGGGCACGCGCTTCGCGGTCTGGGCGCCGGGCGCGCAACGCGTGTCGGTGATCGGCGATTTCAACGCCTGGAACCGAGACGCCTCCCCGCTCGCGGTCCGGTACGATGAATCGGGTATTTGGGAAGGCTTTGTCCCCGGTGTTGAAAGCGGGACGATCTACAAGTACCGCATCGAGTCCTCCCTCCTCCCCTACGCGGTCGAGAAAGCCGACCCCTTTGCCTTTCGAACCGAATTGCCGCCGCGAACCGCGTCCGTGGTGTGGGACCCGGCGTACGCATGGGGTGATCAGGAATGGATGGCAAGCCGTCCCCGCGCCAATGACTTGTCCGCGCCCATGTCGGTTTACGAGGTCCACCTGGGTTCGTGGCGTCGGTCGATCGAGGGGGGCAATCGCTCCCTGACCTACCGCGAGTTGGCCCACGACCTCACCCGGTACGTCGTTGACATGGGCTTCACCCACGTGGAGTTCCTTCCCGTGATGGAACACCCGTTCTACGGCTCGTGGGGGTATCAGGTGACGGGATTTTTCGCGCCCACGGCTCGATACGGGACGCCGCAGGATTTCATGTACTTGATCGACCAGCTCCACCAACACGGCATCGGCGTGATCCTGGACTGGGTGCCGTCGCATTTCCCGAACGACGAGCACGGTCTGGTGTTTTTCGACGGCAGCCACCTCTACGAACACGCCGACCCCCGCCAAGGTTTTCATCCCGAGTGGAAGAGTTGCATCTTCAACTACGGCCGCCACGAAGTCCGCGCGTTCCTGGGAAGCAGCGCCGCGTTCTGGCTGGACCGGTACCACGCGGACGCTCTCCGCGTGGATGCCGTGGCTTCGATGCTGTATCTGGACTATGCGCGGCCCGCCGGCGAATGGATCCCCAACGAATACGGCGGCAGGGAAAACCTGGCGGCCATCTCGTTCCTCCGGGATATGAACCGAACCCTGTACCGCGACCACCCCGGCACGCAGACCATTGCCGAGGAGTCTACGGCCTGGCCCATGGTGTCCCGTCCCGTCGACGTGGGAGGCTTGGGTTTCGGCCTGAAGTGGAACATGGGGTGGATGCACGACACGCTGGACTACTTTTCCAAAGATCCCATCTACCGCAAGTACCACCAGAACCAGCTCACCTTCAGCGTGTGGTACGCATTCACTGAAAACTTCGTCCTGCCCCTGTCGCACGACGAGGTGGTGTACGGCAAGGGGTCGTTGATCCACCGGATGCCCGGCGATGAGTGGCAGAAACGCGCCCAGCTCCGTTTGCTGTTCGGCTACTTCTACGCGCATCCCGGGAAAAAACTCCTGTTCATGGGCGGAGAGTTCGGCCAACCGGACGAATGGCACCACGAACGAAGCCTGGACTGGCATCTCCTGGGCCTTCCCGCGCATCAGGGGATCCAGCAGTGGGTCAAGGACTTGAACCACGTGTATCGCCGGACCCCCGCGCTCTACGAGCGTGACTTCGACTCCGACGGGTTCGAATGGGTGGACGACCGCGACTGGGAGAACAGTTTGATCTCGTTCCTGCGCAAGGGACGCGACCGCGACGACGCCGTGCTGGTCGTGTGCAACTTCACCCCGCAACCGCGCACGCACTACCGGGTCGGCGTGCCCCGGCCCGGGTTCTGGCGCGAAGTGTTGAACAGCGACGCCCGCGAATACGGCGGGAGCGGTCTGGGGAGTCTGGGCGGCACGCACTCCGAGCCCGTTCCCGCCAACAACCGCCAACATTCCGTGTCGCTCACCCTCCCGCCGCTGGCCATCGTGTACTTCCGGTGCGAAACATGAACGCGGTGTTCTATCGTCGTGCGGGTCCGCCGGACGTGTTGGAGGTCGGCGAGCTGCCGGAGCCCAGAATCAAGCCGCGGCAACTGCTGGTTCGCGTGCGCGCGGCCGGCGTCAATCCCGTCGATTGCAAGATGCGCGCGATGCGGGTCAGACCGCCGTGGCAGCGATTTCCCGTGATCCCTGGATCAGACCTTGCGGGCGAGGTTGTTCGTGTGGGCGCCTCGGTGACGCGCTTTCAACCCGGTGACGCGGTGTACGCCATGCTCTCCCCGTTCACGGGTGGGGCGTACGCCGAATTCGCGGCCGTGCCCGAACAACAGGCCGCACGCAAGCCCGTGAACCTCGACTACCAAGCGGCCGCCGCGGTGCCGGTCGCCGGCCTCACGGCCCTGCAGGCGCTCCGCGACTACGGCCGGTTGAAGCCGGGAGATCGCGTGCTCATCAACGGCGCCTCGGGCGGGGTGGGGTCGTTCGCCCTGCAGGTCGCGAAAGCGCTCGGCGGCACGGTGACGGCCGTGACAAGCGGCAAAAACGCCGAGTGGATCAAGACATTGGGGGCTGATCGGGTCGTGGATTATCAGCGCGAAGATTTCACCCGGTCAAATGACCGCTACGCCGTGGTCTTCGACACCGTCTCCTCGTCGTCATTCGGCCGCTGCAAGTCCATCCTCACCCCGCAGGGCACGTACGTCAGGACGTTGCCCAGCGCCTCGAGCGTTCTCCACGCCGTCACCAGCGCGATTCCCCTGGGCCGTCGCGCGCGCATCTTCTTCCTTCGGGCGCGGGGCGAAGATCTGGATCAGCTACGCGACCTGATCGAAGCCGGGCGCGTCAAGCCGCAGATCGAACGCCTCTTCCCGCTCGCACAAGCCGCGCAAGCGCACGCGGCCAGCGAGGCCGGCCACACCCGCGGCAAACTGGTGCTCCGTGTGGGCTGAGGCCGTTCGCCTAGCGGGATACCGAAGGGTGCAGCAGTCTGCTAGTCTGCCAGGAGTTCGGGCGGAAAGATCGCCTCAGGCTTGGTGTCGAAGGTGAAATCGGGCAGAACCCAGTCGTTCCTGATCCGGTAAGCCAGGAACCGGGCGAACAGCGGCCCCTTCTCGTAGTTGATGGTGAGGTACACGATAAAGCTCAACGGAGATAACGCGTGGACCTGGACCAGGTGATAACTTTGGAACTTGCCGTACATGGACTCGACCTGTCTCAGGTAGTTGACCTGTATGATGGCCTCGGGGCTCCCCTCCCTCGCGCTGCCCTTGACCCATGCCTTGACCGCGGCATCAGCGCCCTGAAACGCATAGTCGGCCAGACCAATCGTGATCGGACTGGGCACGCCGAGCTTCGTGTCCGTCGCGGCATCCGCTGAGACACACAGGAACAGCGCGGCCAACTGGCCGACGATCAAACTACGCCGAACTTTACTCATTTTGTCCCCGCAGCTCCGGATGCATTGCCTTGCTCGGACATCCCCTTTGCCGCGGCTTCGATGGCATCCAGGATCTCCAGCTCCCTCTGACTGGAGCTCGATTCAGGCGCGTTTTGAACCTGCGCGATATTCTGCCACACATAGACCGGACTACCTTGCGGCCTTTCCCAGGGGTTTTCCGGCCCGCAAAAGGGATCTTCGCAAACAGGCTTTGGGCTCGCCGCCGCGGGGTGTACGAAGACCGGGGCAAGGAGTTCGACGGTCCGACGCACGGCGACCCGACTGCCCCCGTCGCGTGCAGCAATGGCAATCTCGAACCGCGTGCGTTCTTTCAAGATCCCCTGCTGTGCAAACGCGTCTGGTTCGACCAGGCGTTCGACCCAGTCGGTGACGAGTACGCCGTGGGTCTTGTCGATCTCCGCGGTCTGATACGGCCGCATCACCTCGACGGCCGCGGCCCACGTGGAGTCGAACGGCACCTCCAGTATTCGCGAGGTGCCGGACTCGCGGCCTTCGATGGTGTCCCGCATGGTCGCGCATCCGCAGACAGCGAGCGCGAGCACCAGCGCCAGGACGATGCGGATCCTCACAATGCCGCCCCACCCGGCACGCGGATCGCGAAGCTGATGTCTGACCGAACTTTCAACACTTTTCCCTTCGCCACGTGAACCGTCCCGACCTTGGCGCCGCGAGGCTTGGTCACGTACCTCGCGCGCGTGCAGTACACGCGGACCGTGCCTGCTCCGCGACTCTTACTATGATACGCCGCCACGGCCGCGGCCTGCTGGATCGTGTCCCGGCTCGGCTCCTCCCCGGTCCGGGCGCGCAGGATCACGTGGCTTCCAGGCACGCCTTCGGCGTGAAACCACCAGTCACCGGGCTTGGCCAGCTCGGTGCTCAAATAATCGTTGTCTTCGTCCGTAGCGCCGGCGAGCACGGTCCAGGAGCCCGGCAACTCATAACAATACAGTCGGGGCTTGGAGCCGCTCACGTTTCAGGCACGGTCGGCGGGATCATTCCGACGAGGAACCGCACGATGCGGCGCTTATAACATGGTTTCCGAACGCGGGTAAAGGCCGAGGGAGTGACTCGCTTTCAGGGTGTGGGGTCGATGACGGCTCCGTAACGTGCGCCACGGGCCGGAATCCGACGTCTATGATCGAACGATGATTAGGACGGATCGACGTCCCAACGCGTGCTGCTCACTATCCTGGGGATATCGTCAGTTCAGCCACTCGGAGGTCAACACGCGCATCTCTGGATCGTAAATCACCTCCATCTTTCGGATTCGGCTGCGCGTAGCCACCTCGGCCGGGGTGGTGAAGATTTCAGCGATGCCCAACGTCCCCAGATCCCACACGAGGTACACGAACGTCCTGCCAGCCTTATCGAGGGCGTAACGTCCTGGCTTGAACGCGAAGATTTCTTTCGTTTGATTCTGCCGCTCCCCGCTCCACGCCGGCTCTCCGATCTCCGCGACGATGTTCTCCCGCGGAGTACCGGGCTGAAACACGCTCAAGTCTTTCCGAGCCGGTTGCGTCAGATTGATGCCGATCGAGCAGCCCATCGATGTCATTGCGCAGAGGCCCAACAGCAGGATACTCGTGGAAAGTGCCAGAGTCCTTGATGCGGAAGCGGCGGTGGTCGGCTTCATCTCTCCCTCCCTTGTCCAAAACATCACGAAATGAGCAATGTAATTCTAGCAGCCCATTCCTATTTGCCTATTTGGAAATATCGCCGCTTCGAGTGATGTGTCTCTAACCGTGTCTTGATCTTCATGAACCTCAGGGAGGCCCATGCATGCATTTCTTTGCGATTGATGCGCTGATTTCTTCCCTGTCCGGCACGCGGCGGGTTCTCAGATTCGTCGAAAAACCAACGGTCGATTCAGCGAGGGAATTGGTGGAACGTGGTCGCCCGCATCGCGCCCGCGCTGAGGCGGGCCTTCGATCGGATCCGGCGGGCGATCGGCACGCCGCTCGAAAACAGCGTGGTGGAGGAGGTCTACCAGAACCTTCAACCCGTGAACTTCTCCCGGACAATCCTCGCGTCGATCCCCGGCCATCGATCCCCATTACTCCTGGTCCTACCCGTTCGCGGGGTGGAATGGAGCGACTGGGGATCGGAGCAGCGGATCATCCACGCCTTGGGGAAGGCACCCTATCTGCCACCCGCGGCGGGCAGGGGCCTGCCCGCCGCGCGCGCCGTGGTCAACGCGAGCTGACGACGTCCCCGCTATTTGCGGCCCGCAGGAGCACCGTGACCGGCGTCATTCGCCTACCTTCTGCGCGGGTCACGGTGGGCCGGTGATCTGGCGGGCCCTCGCCCCTCATCGCCGGCGCGGGACTTCGTAGTGCAGTTCGGCGAATCCGGTACCCACGGCGCGCACCGAGACCAGACGGAGCGCCGGGTTGGTAATGGCCCGCGGCAACAGCGGCTTCCCGGCCCCCAACGTCACCGACCCGATCTGCACGAACAGCTCGTCGAGCAGGCCGTGATCGTAGAACTGGCCCGCGAGGTCCCCGCCGCCGACGATCCAGACGTTCTTGCCGCCCGCCGCCGCAACCATCTGTTCGTGCACCGGACGGACGTCGCCGCGCACGAAGCGAATGTCGGCGCCGGGCACCGGGGAGAGCGAGCGGGAGGTGAACACCCAGGTCGGCTGCTCGTACGGCCACGGCTGCGGCTCCTTGGCCTCAGGGCCCACCACGTGCCGCAGCATCCACTCGTAAGTCATCGAGCCCATGGCGAGCGCGCCGACCTCGCGGATGAAGGCGGGGTAGCTCGTGGCCTCGATGTCCCCGAGCGGGAAAAGCCACTCCAGCGAATCGTCTACGGTGGCGATGAACCCGTCGAGGCTGGCCGCCGTGTAGTACTGGGTCTTCACCGATTACCGACCGGTTCCTGCTTGAAACGAACGGAGAGCGGCGAGAGAAAAGCGTGCAATGTGATCGGCCAGACGCTGAACATCCTCGGGAGCGTATTTCTCAAAAGGAATTCTGCGATGAACGCGCGGAGTCGTTCTTCCTTCCGCAGATGCCTAAGGATCGGGCGCGCAAGCGGAGCGCACTCCTGGATGTACTCGTTCACTCGGGGATCACGCTTGGGCATCTCAGTTCCTCCACCGTTCGTGTCACTACGTGCCCAAGAACCGATCTGGCTGCGGCCTAACGCGGACTGGAGCCGACGTCGGTGGCGGCGCTCTCCTTTGAGACCGTGCTAAAGAGCAGGTCGTACGCAAGGCCCCAGGGCGGACGCAGGAAGCCCAGGGCGCGCACATCCTCGAACCAGTGACCGTACGGAGAGCGTCGAGAAAACGTCCCGCCTCCGAGCACGCGACAGATCCGCAGCAGGCATGACTCGGCGAGCTCGGCCACGGATTGTTTTCCCAGAAGGACTTGGCGCAACGGCGACGAACTTGTTTCCACGGCGCGGAGCATGCCCTCGTAGGCCTGCACGGCCAGCCACGCTTCGGACTCTGCGCGCGTCCACTCGACCTGTTCGTAGGGCCGAAGGTCGCCCGGGCGTTTGGCGATCGAAGCGCGAGCCGTCTCCACCGCGGTGTCGAGCACGCCGAGCACGACCGCGGTGAAGAGGCACCCGATGACCGGGCCGGCGGCTTCGGCGAGCGCGCGCCAGTGCCCAGGCCACGCAAAGCGAGTGGCGGGAAAGCGCTCAAAGGCCATGGCGTGGCTTTGCGTCGCGGCCATCCCGTGGCCGTCCCATTCGGCGAGCAGGCGCAGTCCCTTCGACCCGTCCCACGGCACGCCGCGCACGTCGACGAAGAACCAATCAGGATCGCTCTCCCCATCCGGCACGGCCGTGGTAAGCATATACGAGGTGATGCCGGACCCTGATCCGAAGTGTTTAGCGCCGGTCAGGTGATAGGCCCCGTTTTCACAACCCGCCACCGCTTTGGTGCGCGCCACATCCCCACCCGAGCCGGGTTCGGAGGTGATCGTCCCCCACCACTGGCCAGCCGCGGCCTCAAACACTGATCTGCGCTGGCCGGCCCAAGCGTTCGCGTGCTCCTGAGGAACCGCCGGTGTGGCCAGCCAGAACGACAGCACGGCCGGATGCATCGAGCACACCAACGCGACCGAGGAATCACCACGAGCCAGCGCGCGCAGTATCTCGCAGACGGACCGAGTCGAGCGCGCCGCGTCCGTCCACAGGCCGCCAAACTCCGCCGGAACTCCTGTCAGGAGGAATCCAGCCTCGCGGAGCGCAGCAAAGTCCGGAGGAGCCAGAAACCGACGCTCTTGGCGCACCGACCGCTCGGCCGCAAACGTCCCGGCGATCGCCTTCACCCGTTCCAGAACCTTGGCGGCATCCATC
This sequence comes from Nitrospirota bacterium, assembly GCA_040757335.1. Classification (NCBI taxonomy): domain Bacteria; kingdom Pseudomonadati; phylum Nitrospirota; species Nitrospirota bacterium. Next base: position 361,950 of record JBFLXB010000001.1, read on the forward strand.
TGATCAAGATCCAAAGCGTGGGGTCACCGGACTACTCGGGAATTTCCGCCTCGACCAGTTGAGCAAGCAGGGTGAGAGATTCCTGCCAACCGAGATAACGCGCCTCAGGCGGAATGACCTCCGGCACCCCTTCCTGCACGATGCTGACCTCGGTCCCGCAGGAGACTTTCTTCAGGGAGATTGTCGTCTGCATTTCGCCGGGCAGGCCGGGATCGTCGAATGCGTCCGTGTGACGAATGCGTTCGCCGGGCACCAGTTCAAGGTATTTGCCGCCAAAGGAGTGGCTCTTGCCGGTGCTGAAGTTCGTGAACGACATTTTGTATGTTCCGCCGACTTTGGCGTCCAGCCGATGAACCTTGCCCGTGAATCCGTTCGGCGGAAGCCATTTGACCATCGCGTCCGCGTCGAGGAACGCGCGATAAATCCGCTCAGGCGGAGTACGGAGCACACGGTGAAGTCGAATGGTGTTTGTCGGCATGATGAGCTCCTTTCCTTCTACGACGACGAACGATAAACATCTCCGGTATTCGTTGCGTTTCTGATCCTCGTAGGGCGCCGCCTCACGGCGATATAGCTCGAGTCTCGCGCAGTCCAACGCTCCGACGACTTCATCGGCGCATGGGCGTACTCGGCGCACTCTATCAGATCCAGCCCCGCCTTGCTATGGCATGCGAACGCGAGCTGCGACCAGCGGGGCGACGAACGTGGCCACCAGCACGAGGGGCCAGATGTTGCCATCCTTGAATGTGTACGCCTGGAGCATCTCCGTCCAGGATTGGCCTTGCACCATGCCGAAGCCGAATTCGAAGATGAGGGTGAGACCCAGCCAGAGCGCCCCGACCGTCAGGCATCGCGAAGGGCTGGTAAGTTGCAGCCAGCGCGCAAGCGCGACGGCCACGGCCAGAATGAATAAGCACAGGAGGAAACCGCTCAGCAGAAACGCCACGGGCTTGCCCAGACCTGGAAGGAGCACGGCCTCACGGAAGATGCCGTTCAGAATGGCCAGCACCATGATGAGCAGCCAGGCAGCCGCAGACCTGACCAGGTTGCGCAACGGCCAAGCCCCCCTTAACTCGGGCACACTACTCCGCCTTCAGGCGCCTCTTCATATCAGTGAATGCAGTTTTGATTAGCTTCATGAGAGTCGTGGCATCGACGTCACGTTCGGGCCTGAGTTTCACATGGCGCATGAACTTGCCAGTGCCTTCCAACAGGCCCTCCGGATCGGCAATCTCGGCGCCACGAAAGAACCCGACGTTGACGTGAGCTTTGAAGGCGTTGACGTAGGCGAATGCCGCATCACCGACGCACGCGGTGGGATGGCCGTCATGCAACAACTCTCGAACATCGTCTCCGCAGGTGCGCATGACCTCAAACCAGCGCTGCGCGATCGCCCCCAATTCGCCCGAATGCTCATGCATCCAGACGTCGATAGCCGGATCTCGCTTGACCGAACTGGGGAACCGCAGAAGGTCGATTGTGGCCACGCTGGATGACCCCGTTACGGAACCCAGCCGGGCAACGCAGCCGCTTGCTTCACCCACGTCGCCATCCGCGCCTCGTCGAGATCGTTCTCGTGGATGTCGATCCAGCGCGCGTCCTTACCCGTGCCTCCGGGCGGAAGGGGTCGCAGCGACGTACCCCGGAAGAAGGTCACCTTGACGTAGCGGGTGAAGACGTGGAACGACAGGAACCAGCCCTGGCCCTCGATGCCGTAGAACGGCGAGTTCCACTTCACGGCCTTGCGCACGTTGGGCACGTTGCGCACGATGAGCGCGTCGAGGCGCTTCCCAATGTCGCGTTTCCAGCTCGGCATGGCTGCGATGTAATCCTGCACGGGCGCGTCGCCGTCGGCCTTCGCAATTTGTGGATTGCCGCCTGAAAGCAGTTTCACCGGCTTGGCCTCAGTCACACCTGGCTTGGCCTTCGCGCCTGCCTTCAGCGGGGACTTGGACTTCAGGGCGCTGGACCGGAAGTTCTCCGCGACCGCGGCCTGGATCAAGGCCTTGAAGGCCTCAGCATCGAGCACCTCTCCCTCCCTGATGTCGATGGCGCGACGCGTGTTTCCCTCGAGGCTGGAGTTGAAGAGCCCCCGAGGGTCCGTCAAGGAGGCACCCCGGGCGAAGGTCAGCTTGACCACCTGTTTGTAGGCCTCTCCGGTGCAGACGATCCCAGCGTGGGACCATACGGGCACCCCTAATGGATTGCTGGGCTTGATCCATTTGCGCTCCTCCATGATATCCGGATCCGCCTCGTGGACGACGCGGCGAACCTCCGCCAGGGTCTCGGCGCGCCAGCCACCCAGAGACCGGATCCGCTGGTCGATGAGACGAGAGGCCGCCTTCTCAGTCGCGCGCTTCGCTTCCGCACCTGGATTGGCCTTCGGCTTCGCCTTTGGTTTTAGCGCCACGGTTCGTTCTCCAACTCGTTGTGATGCCCAACGCCCGGTTCAGCTGCGGCGCACAGCGCCGTCCGCTGCGACCGGTTGTTAGGCCGTATTCTCGAAGACAGCGTTCTATTGGCGTTCGTAAATCCGGATCTCTGGGTCCGCCGAGAGGTAGGGCTTCAACGCTCTCACGACATCGTTGCCGAAGAGCGCGCTCTTCAGGTAGCCCTCTGCTGAGGCTCGTGAATCGAATCCGTGAAGCACCTGTACATCTTCTTCACGTAGGAGGAGCTCCTTGGATTCCGCGCCGGGAATCGTCGCGAGAAACGGCTGTTTGTACTTCGAGTAAACTGCACCGGCCTTCACACGATCCTTCGCGGGCACTTTCATCGTGATCTCGAGATATGCGTTGTTCATGTTGGCCTCCTGTCAGTTCGCGCGGAATCGCCGCGCCGACGCTCCCGCAATGGGAGCGTGCCTACAATCTGACAGGTCGAACGGCACTTCGCTGTTCTCTAGATGACAGTGCCGCAGCATTTTCAAGAATCGATCAGTTTCGCGATCTCCTCGATCCGGCGAACGCACACATATTCACGGTTGTATGCGAGCACTCCCTTGTTACGGAGTTTGTTGAGGATCGTACTCACAACCGGTCTGCTCGCTCCCACGAGGTCGGCCAACTCCTGTTGCGTGAGGCGAAGGTGTTGTCCGAAGCCATGGATGCAGCGAGTGGCGAACCCTCCTGACAAGTCTCGGAAAGTCTGGGCTAGTCGTGCCTCGGTTCGTTTGAACGCGAAGCTTTCGAGCCTGCGTTCCATCTGGCCCTGGCGCAGCGCGAGAAGCGAGACAAATTCCCACGCGACTGCGGGGTGGTGCAGCAACAGGCGCCGCCACTCGTCGATCGGCGCTCGCCATATGGTAACAGCTCCCTTTGCCCTCGCCGTGTCTTCGGCTTCAGTGGCGCCACGCAGCGCGGGGCCGAAGAAGTCCCCCGCCCCCAATGCCGCCGTGTGAGAGTCGCGCCGTCATAGCTGATCCTCGCGATGGTCACCTGACCATCGAGCACGCAAAAGACAGTTCGCCCGGGCTCGCCTTGCCGGTAGATCATGCCGCGGTGCCGAATCGCCACAATCCGAGCCGTCGGACAGTCGCGACGGAGGTCTTCTGGTGAAATCCCTGCCAGAAGCGGGCACCCCTTCAGCTCATTCGGCTTGTTCATTGGTCTGCCGACTTTCCCTCATGTTCTCCGCTTCGATTGGCGGCCTAACGCCGCGCCTGCAACCGCTTGTTAGGCGGCCCCCATTTCACCGCCACGAGGTCTTTCTACTACCTTCTCGGTTCATACCGTATTACCACCGCTCCCGAGCTGAACTCCAGCCGGCTCACGAGCTTCAAGTCGACATGCTTCGATAGCCCCGCGAACAATGTCGGCCCATGGCCCGCTAGCCTGGGCTGCACCACGAACTCGTACTCATCGATCAACCCGAGCTCCGTCAACGCCAGCGCGAGCTTCACCCCTGCCACGAACAATCCCTTTCCCGACTCCCGCTTGAGTTGCTGAACGGCCTGCCTCAGATCCCCGCGCACGAGTTCTGCGTTCCAATCGACCCGGTCCAGGTGCTAGACACGACGTACTTCTTCGCCGCGTCGATCGTCCGGGCGAAGGGTTCCATCCAGGGTTGCATCCAATCAGGCCTCGCTCCCGTCCGCGCCGGCGCCCGCCACGCTGCCTCCATCATTTCGTAAGTCACCCGGCCAAAGAGGAGGGCATCGGCCTGGGCGATGTTGTCGGCATGGTGACGATGCAACTCTTCGTCCGGGAGGATTGCACGGTGATCGCAGCACCCGTCCAATGTGACGTTGATGGAATACCGAAGGGGTCGCATTACGCAAGAGTACCTATAATCATAATCATAGGGCAGTCTAACGCCGCGGTTCAGGCACGCCCGAGCGCACAGCGCGAGGGCATCGCCTGGAACCGCTTGTTAGGCGTCACTGGCTTTTCCTACTCAACGTCTTCAAACGTTCCTGTGCGCACCTCGCCGCTGCGCACATAGCGGGCGATCAGCACGCCGCCAGGCGTGCTGATCGAGTGCGCCAGGGTGAAGGCCGCCGGTTGTGCGTTGTCGCCGAACAAGCGCTTACCGCGCCCAAGTACGACGGGATATATCATAAGCCGAAGCTCGTCCACCAACCCGGCTGCAAGCAGTTGGCGCACCATGTCGCCGCTGCCCCACGTCAATAAGTTGGCGCCGTCCTGCTGCTTAAGCGCGCGTGCCGCGTCGGCAAGGTCGCCCTCGAGCGCATGACTGTTCTGCCAGTCCAGCGTATCGGATCGATGCGTGGCCACGTGCTTAGGCACGCTGTTGAACAGGGAGTCGAACGAGACTCTGCGAAATCGACAGTGCGACGGCTGGATGACGCCTAACGAAAATTAGACCGCCGGCTTCTAGCCACGAACCGCCGCCTCGATCACGGCTATGTCGATTTTTTTCATCGTCATCATTGCATCGAACGCCCGCTTGGCGGCGGAGCGATCGGGGCTGGTATACGCCTTGGTCAACGCGATTGGTGTAATCTGCCAGGAGACGCCCCACTTGTCTTTGCACCAACCGCACTCGCTCTCTTGGCCGCCGTTGCCGACGATCGCGTTCCAATAACGATCGGTCTCGGCCTGATCTTCGGTGGCAACTTGGAACGAGAACGCTTCATTGTGCTTGAACTCGGGCCCACCGTTAAGCCCCAGGCAGGGGATGCCCATCACGGTGAACTCGACTGTCAACACGTCCCCTTGCTTGCCCGACGGGAAGTCTCCTGGTGCGCGATGCACCGCGCCGACGGACGAATCGGGAAAGGTCTTGGCGTAGAACCGCGCCGCCTCCTCGGCATCGCGTTCGTACCAAAGGCAAATCGTGTTCTTTGCGATCTTCGTCATGTTGCTCCTCCATCATGATTAGAACTAGAGTCTGCGCCGCTCCCGGATGAAGTCATCGATCCCCCGTTTGGCGGTCTGACGAAAATTCGAAGTCCGAATGAATTCTGCAACTACGACAAGAACTGCGTCCTAACTGCTTGGTATCGCGACCAATAATTAACGCAGGTCGATCAAATAATCCAGCCGGTTAAGGCTATAACTTGAACTAGAAGCCTTCATGGCTCCTCCATATCATCGCTACGCGAGGCCGTGCTGGTCCTACACCGTGCGCCGCTGAGCAGCGCGCGCTCGCGCCTTCGCAGCCTCGACTTCGCGGTTCCGTGGCGGCGCATTCGTCTCAAGCGACTTCAAGAGATTTCTGGAGATGGCCGTTATTTCGTCAACCGCCCTGAGAAATACCCCTTCGTTGGCTTTCGACGGCTTGTTAAAGCCACTCACCTTTCTAACGAACTGCATCGCGGCCAAACGAATTTCTTCGTCCGCCGCCGGCGGTTCAAAGTTGAAGAGTATCTTGATGCTTCTACACATAGCGTCACCCTGGATGGCGTTCCACTCTGAGGAATCAGTACACTGACCCCAATTTTTCTGGATAGTCCTTATGACCTGTTGTTGGATACGAGCACGATCTTGCCCGTCACGCCTCCTTTCCCGAGCAACTCGTGCGCCTGCCTTGCCTCGGCAAGAGGAAATCGCCGCGCGATGAGTGGCTTGATCTTCTGCTGCTGAAGGAGGTCGAACAGGGCGATCAAATCCTGTCGAAACAGTGTCGGCCTCAGCCGTTTGAGCCACTGGATGCTGTAGGGGACCACCCGTTTCCGGCCCGGGAGAAGCCAGCCGCCGGCGATGTACACGCCGAAGATGGCGATAGCACGAAAGCGATGACGACGACCTGAACGCCCCGAAGCCAATCGCCCCCCACGGAGCGAGCCGGTGAGGCCGTAGGCCACGACCGTTCCGCCGGGACGGAGCGCCTTGCGGGAACGCCAGATATGGGTGCCACCGATGCTCTCGAAGACAACGTCGACGCCCTCACCCGTGAGGCGGAGAATTTCGTTCACGAAGTCTTGATGCTGATAATCAATCGGGATACCGCCCAGGTCGGCAACGGCCGACGCGCTTTGCGATGAACAGGTACCGTACATCTCCAGCCCGGCAAGGCGCCCAAGCTGCAAGAGCGCCGTGCCGACCCCGCCGGCCGCGCCGTGGATCAGCACGCGCTGGCCCGGTCTGACCTTGGCGGAGCGATGCATCATCTGGTACGCCGTCACGTAGTTCAGCACGAGGCTGACAGCCTCGGCCGCGTCCAACCCGGATGGCACCGGAACCAGTTCGCGTTGCGGCAGGCAGACGAACTCCGCATACGCACCGCTGATCGGCAGCGCGGCAACGATCCGGCCTGGTTCGAGTCCGGAGACGCCGTCTCCGAGCCGATCCACCACGCCGACCAGGTCCCACCCCGGCGTGAAGGGCAGCGGGGGCGTCTCGGGATGAATGCCCTCGCGCATCATCACGTCGGGCAAGGACACACCCGCGGCCAGCACGCTCACCCGCGCTTCACCACTCTTCGGCCCGGGGCGCTCTTCTTCGAGCACCTGAAGTGCATCGGGCCCGCCATAGTGAGTCACGATGATGCGCCTGTGTTTCACGGATCGGCCATTATACGAACGCGTTAGGGGCCGATTGCTCGACGATCGGCGTCCACATGATCTACATATTGGTCGGCTGCAACATACTGACTGTATTGCCTTCGGTGTCTACGAACGTCGCATACAGCCCCACGCCGGGGATCTCGTCCGGTTCTCCCGGCTTTTGCATTCCGCCAAGTACCTTACCGCCCGCTGCTTCGACTTTTCTCATTGCCGCCCTGACATCGTCCACAGCGATTGTAATCCTCGTATGCTGGTCCGATTTCGTCTTTTCATAGAAACCACCGTTGATCGCGCCGGGTGTCTTCACCATCCGATTTTCGTCGGTCTCGGTGGTGGTGGCCAAGACATAATTTCCCATTTCAGGACCCAACTGCAGGGTCTTCCATCCGAACACTTTTGTATAAAAACCCGCCATGCGTTGCTTGTCCTCAGCCGGCATTTCAAAATGGACGACCGGATTCATTTTCATGGAGGCTCCTCCTTTGGTGGGCATGCCCCGGCCGGGCTGTGAATGAGTCGCTTCGTGAATTGCCGTCTACGCCTTATAGTCGTTCGGTGACGCCCGAAATCGACAACCGGCCGATAAATTTTCTTGAGCAGGTCCGCTTGGATACACAGCCGGCACGCTCACGCGTCCGTCGTCACCGGCTGCGGCTCCCGGGCCTCTACACTAGCCCGCAGACAGCGAGGGAAGCAAGTTTACCGGGTATAGTCCGTGCTTCGACTTATGTGTTGCTGAGGAGGGGGTGCACTACCTGCTGCGATGACAGCGATCGTTTCTTTCAGCCACTTACGGAAGTGAGTCACTGGACCGTTGATATCCTCTGCTGTTAAGAAACTCTGTGACGTTGACTCGATCCTTACCCGCACGTTTCGCTCGGTAGAGGGCACGGTCGGCGGCCTCGACGAGCACGTGCGGATCGTCGATGGATGAGGCCGGAGCGCAGGCGACGCCAATCGTCACATGAACAGGGTTCGGCCGACGATCCTGGGGGAAAAACCGATGGACGGCCACTGCCTCGCGTATCCGCGAGGCGACCATTCGCGCGCCATCAGCGGTGCTCTGCATCAACACCACGAATTCGTCGCCGCCGTATCGGACCGTCACGTTGTACTCCCGCAAGGTCGACCGCAACAGACGCCCCATGGTCCGCAGCACGTCGTCTCCCACCAAGTGTCCCATCGTATCGTTGATTGATTTAAAGTCATCGACATCGATCATCAAACACGAGAGATTGAGGCCGTATCGCTGGCCGCGTTTGATCTCACGGCCTAACGCCTCCCAGAGATAGGCCTGGCTATACAGACCAGTCAGGGCGTCGATGATCGACCGTTGCTGGAGGGCGAGCATGTGGGTGCGCAGCTCCAGCATGACCCGGACGCGAGCGATCAGTTCAGCGGGATAGAACGGTTGGGTCAGAAAGTCGTGGGCGCCGCGCTCGAAAGTCGGTAATTTCCCCTGGATCTCCGTCTTCGATGCGACGATGATCACTGGAATGTGCGCGAACCGCTCCTCGCCTCGCACCGCCGGAAGCAGATTCAACCCGTCAACTCTCGGCATGCCTAGATCGGTAATGATCAGATCAACGTCCTCTTGATCAAGGAGCAACCCGAGCGCTTCCATTCCGTCGGAGGCCTCGATGATCTCAACGGTCAGGTTCGAGGCGCCGAGAATGCTGATGATCTCGTGGCGGGTGAATGTGTTGTCTTCGACGATCAGAATCTTCGCCGGGCTGCACCCCGGAGGCGACCCAACCCAACGCGCTGGTCTGATAGCACCGTCAGATGCCCTAGGAATGCTTCGCTCCATGATTCCCCCATCGTGACGATTACCTGGACACCTGCGCTAGGACCAACCGCAGGACTAATTCACGAACGAGCAGGTTTGTTGGACTCGGAGAATTCCGTTCCGGGAAGAACTTCCAATGAGGCTTTTACTATACCGAGAGAAATTCTAGAAAAACAATCGTACTTTAGTTTGATTTCCCCGGGTACTCGTTCGGGGTCGGACCAGCGCAATCGATTGATGTCTCGATATTTTGGTCCGCCACGGCGGGCCGTTTAGCCTTTAGCGCGGCCTTTTTGCCCGTCAAAAAGCACCGTAGAGGGTCGGCGGTTCGCGCAGCGCCGGCGGTCACGCGCGAATGTCAGGAGAAACGCGCGTTGATGATACCGGTGCGTGATATGCCAGATGTGATTGGGAAGAAAATAGCGATGGGCGCGCGGCATGACACGTCCTCCGTGAAGCGCAGGTTGGGCCCTCAAACGTGCGCTCTAAGACCTCCAGCGACCTCATTTTGACCAAAGGCTGATGACTTTTCAACACATTGCACAGGTCCGACCCCGGACCAAGTAATGGTCGCGTAGCGCCAACGTATGGGTGTCATATACGCGAGGCCGTGCTGGTCCTACACCGTGCGCCGCTGAGCGGCGCACGCTCGCGCCTTGGCAGCCTCGACTTCGCGGTTCCGCGGCGGCGCACTCGTCTCAAGCGAGCTCAGGAGATTTCTGGAGATGGCCGTTATTTCGTCAACCGCCGTAAGAAATACCCCTTCGTTGGCTTTCGACGGGCTGGTTAAAGCCACTCACCTTTCTAACGAACTGCATCGCGGCCGTATGAATTTCTTCGTCCGCCGCTGGCGGTTCAAAGTTGAAGAGTGTCTTGATGCTTCTACACATAGCGTCACCCTGGAGGGCGTTCCACTCTGAGGAATTAGTACACTGACCCCAATTCTTGACCCGCAACACGGTGATGGCTCATGGTCTGGGCTCCGATACTGCCGTCAACTCCAGCATACCGCGCTCCATGGCAAAACCTGATTCAGTTCGGTTGGGGCGCAGACCAACTACCGTAGAGGCTCCGGCGGCTGAAGAGATCGAAATGTTCCCAGACGGCGACCGCCGCGCCCTGGGCGTTCATTGCCACGGCGGGATGAGCGGAGCTTCGCCTGTCCGGTTTCATGGGGCGTGGTGTACCCCACCCTTGGACAGGGTCATAGCGGTTACTCCAGATATGGGGAAGCCCGAAGGCGCCGTTCTGGACCCAGATCACGATGGCACGCCCGGTGGCGTCGCACGCAGTTTTGATATCGCTCGCGCCCGGAACGAGGCGAACGGCTCGACTCCATCCCTCCGCCCCTGCATCGTAGCGAGCGATCCTGCCATTCGACTCGACGCAGCGCCGCTCTATGCACCTGCGTTCGAGCCAGACCGCCAGGGCGTTCCCCTTTCCGTCTCCACACAGATCGGGATACACAGCATCGTCGTGATGACTTTCGATCGGTTTTGGTGAGCCCCAGCCCGTGGCCGGATCGTAGTGGGTGGCGTAGAGGCTGTATGCCGAACCATCGAACTGGCGCCAGATGACGACCGCTGACCCGTCAGGTAACGCCGCGACATGCGGTTCGATCGCGTCGCCCAAGCCATCGTCGAGCCGCCACGCCTCCTCCCACCCATTTATTGCAGAACGCCGTACCACCACGCGATAGCCAGTTTCTTCCCAACGAGACCACACAACCACGACCCCTCCGCGGCGGTCCGCCGCCACGTCCAGACCAATAACGACGCCGGAGCCTGCATCAACTACGGTCGAAGGCTGCCAGTCTCCTGCGTTTTCCTCTCGGACCACGACGTCGTGAGAGCGACCGTTGACCACGACCCATGCCGCCAGGCTTCGGTCCGGTCCATCGCTCGTGAGGCGCAGGAGTGAGGCAGTGCCTGCGTTTCGATCGATGCGCACCGGAACGGCCCACCCATAATCTTGAGTGTAGCGAGTCGTGTAGAGCCCGCCACCTTGGTTCCAAACCACGGTTTCGGAAGAGCCCTCGATCCTCGACACCGCTCCCTTGCGTTCTGAGAGCACCGGACGCTGTGGATCCCACCCTCGTCCCGCCCGGTAATGCGCCGCTCGGATCACGCCGCCCCCTTCCGGGTGAGTCGCCCAGACCGCAATAGCGTTGCCCGTCTCATCGACAGCCAGTGTGATCGATTCGCTGTCCTGATCCACCTCGCGATGTGGCGCGACCTGTACCGCCTCGGTCCAAGTCGCCGGGTGAATCCCGGGCCGGATTTCGCGATGCGGGTCGCACTGAGGGAGGAGGGAACCTACCAGGAATATAACAAGCGGATGGCCTCGCATGGTGCCCTTCCCAGGAGAGGGGAGAATACGGCCAAGAGATGAATATGGTTGCACGCGACGACGTAATTGAGCACACACAGCCGAAACCGCTTCGTGGCCTCAAACAGCCACTGCCGCCAGCGCCGGCGGTCACGCGCGAATTTCAGGAGAAACGCACGTTGATGACACCGGTGCATGATATGCCAGATGTGATGGGGAAGAAAATAGCGATGGGCGCGCGGCATGACGCGTCCTCCTGAAGCGTGGTTTGGGCCCTCAAACGAGCGTGCTAAGTCCTCCAGCGGCCTCATTTTGACCAAAGGCTGATGACTTTTCAACACATTGCACAGGTCCGACCCCGGACCAAGGGCCCACGAAGTACCACGCGACTGTACAGCGACCCGTCGGCGTACCAAGTGGCTATTCCGGTATTCATCTCCCGGACGGCAGGAAGGTGTCTGACACCTTTTCAATCCCTTAGGCTCGGACCAAGCTAAGTGTCAATCAAAAAGTACTCTGACCCCGATTACTCTCGTTAGCCTGCCGTTTGGCTGTTCGCCACGTATCTGGTGTGAACCCAAAGGTGTCCACAGGTATCCTCCGACATCTAACAGCTGTGGTAATGGGGCCAAGCTGCTGCGAATTTCCATCCCCTCGTAAGGGGCCTACCGGAGCTGAGAGCACCTACCCATAAGGTTTCATGCCCGACCAAGCATGATTGTGGAGTCCGCGCCACTGGCGTGGCTTAATGCCGAAGAGTTGAACTGTCCCGTAAGCCTCTTGAACCGTGTAGTCGGCGACCCAGATCTCGAAGAAACCAGTTCCAGACATCTCATCAATGATCTCTTCGTCCAGATGAGGCGCAACGTCCTCGATTGGGACATCCATCAGTTGAAGTACAAGCATGATGTTATCAGGAAGGTGCCATCTGCCGCCCGATCGTTTCGCCTCTTTTCGATAGACAACTTCTTGCAGCCGAATCGCGGCGTCAACCGGATCGGCATAATCCGAGCGATTCAGGATTCGCCCCCACATTCGGGACTCGGGATCTTCCATCACCTTGGTAAGCTCAATTCCGACTTCAATTCCGTCAGATCGCAGACACACGATGTCTGGTCGTTCGCTGCGGCTGATCTGTCTCAGCCTCAGTCCGGTGATACGTCTGTACTCGTCCGGGAACGGCTCGAACTCCATTTCCTCCACGAGCTTCTTTCCTAGTTCTTGGTCAGACATATCGTTGACGGCCAGTCGCGGGGCACTTACCGCGTATCCGACACCGCCCGCTTCTTCTTGCTGTCCTTCAGCGCCGCCTGCGCGGCGGCGAGCCGCGCGATGGGGACGCGGTACGGGGAGCAGCTCACGTAGTCGAAGCCAATGCGGTGGCAGAACTCCACGGACGAGGGCTCGCCGCCGTGTTCGCCGCAGATGCCGACCTTCAACTTGGGCCGCACTGAGCGGCCTTTTTCTGCGCCCATGCGCATGAGGGCGCCCACGCCGTCCTGGTCGATGGCCACGAAGGGGTCGCGGGGTAGGATGCCTTGTTCGACGTAGAAGGGCAGGAATTTTCCGGCGTCGTCGCGGGAGAGGCCGAAGGTGGTTTGGGTGAGGTCGTTGGTGCCGAAGGAGAAGAACTCGGCTTCTTTGGCGATTTCATCGGCCACCAGCGCGGCGCGCGGCAGTTCGATCATGGTGCCGATGGTGTAGGCGACTTTTTTGCCGTAGCGTTTCATGGTCTCTTCGGCGACGCGGATCAATAATTCCTTCATGCGCGCCAATTCCTTTACGTGCGCGACCAACGGGATCATGACTTCAGGAATCACTTTAACTTTCTGCTTGGCCAGTTCGCAGGCCGCCTCGAAGATCGCCCGCACCTGCATCTCGTAGATTTCGGGGTAGGTCATGCCCAGGCGGCAGCCGCGCCACCCCAGCATCGGGTTGAATTCGTGCAGACTCTTGTTCTTGGCGCGCAGCGCTTCGACCGACACGCCCATGTCGGTCGCCAGTTCGGTCAATTCTTCTTCGGTCTGGGGCAGGAACTCGTGCAACGGCGGATCCAGCAGGCGGATCGTGACCGGCAGGCCCGCCATTTCTTTGAAGATGCCCAGGAAATCGCTCTTCTGCATGGGCAGCAGTTTGTCCAGGCCGCTTTGCCGCCCTTCCACCTCCTCCGCAAGGATCATTTCTCGCACCGCGCGGATGCGGTCGCCTTCGAAGAACATGTGTTCAGTGCGGCAGAGCCCGATGCCCTCGGCGCCGAAGCCGCGTGCGACTTTGGCGTCTTGCGGGGTGTCGGCGTTGGCGCGCACGCGCAGGCGGCGGACCTGATCCACCCAGCCCATTAAGACGCTGAAGTCTTTCCCGAGTTTCGGTTGGATCAAAGGCGCTTCACCCAGGATCACGTCGCCGGTGGATCCGTTCAGCGTGATCCAGTCTCCGCGGTGCACCACGTGGCTGTTGACCGAAAACGCGTCCCCGGCTTCGTTGATCTGCACCGCGCTGCACCCGACCACGCAGCACTTGCCCATGCCGCGCGCCACCACCGCGGCGTGCGAGGTCATGCCGCCCCGCGCGGTCAGGATTCCCTGCGCCGCGTTCATGCCACCGATGTCCTCGGGCGAGGTTTCGGTGCGCACCAGGATGACCTTTTCGTCTTTGGCCGCCATCCGCTCCGCGTCCTCGGCGGTGAACACGACTTTGCCGACCGCGGCCCCCGGCGACGCGGGCAGCCCCCGGGACACGACGGTAACCTTGGCGTTCGGGTCGATGGTGGGGTGCAGGAGTTGGTCGAGCTGTTCGGGGTCTACCCGTAGGATCGCGGTCTCGCGGTCGATCAGTCGCTCCTTGGTCATCTCGGTAGCGATGCGGATCGCCGCGGCCGCAGTGCGTTTGCCCACGCGCGTCTGCAGCATGTAGAGCTTGCCTTCCTGGATCGTGAACTCCAGATCCAGCATGTCGCGGTAGTGGTGTTCGAGGGTCTTGTAGACCCGGAGCAATTCGCGATACGCGCCCGGGATGGTGTCTTTGAGCGATGCGATCGGCATGGGCGTGCGGATGCCGGCCACCACGTCTTCACCCTGCGCGTTGAGCAGGCATTCGCCGAAAAACTTGCGTTCGCCGGTGGAGGGGTCGCGCGTGAACGCCACGCCGGTCCCGCTGGTCTCCCCCATGTTCCCGAACACCATCGCCACCACGTTCACCGCGGTGCCCCAGGACTCGGGGATGTTGTTGAGTTTGCGATAGGTGACGGCGCGCGCGCCGTACCAGGAGTCGAACACCGCCTTGATCGCGAGCGTGAGCTGCTCCATCGGATCTTCGGGGAACGGCTTACCGGTCTCCGCCTTCACCAAGCGCTGGTAGTCGGTCACGAGCGTCTTGAGCGCGTGTTCGTCCAGATCGGTGTCGTGCCGCACGCGGCGTTCGTCCTTGGCGTCTTCCAGCAACCGCTCGAACTTCTCCCGTTTCACGCCCAGCACGATCGCCCCGAACATGGTGATGAACCGCCGGTACGCGTCGTATCCGAACCGCGCATTCCCCGTTTTCTTGATCAGTCCGTGCAGGGTGCGCTCGTTCAATCCCAGGTTCAGCACCGTGTCCATCATGCCGGGCATGGAGGCTTTGGCGCCGGAGCGAACCGAGACCAGCAGCGGGTGTTGGGGATCGCCGAATCCGAGCCGCATCGAGTGCTCGACCTTCTTCATGCCCGCCAGGGTCTGCTCCCACATCCCCTTGGGGAACGCTTTCTTAGAGTTGAAGTACTCGATGCAGGCTTCGGTCGTAATCGTGAAACCGGGCGGCACCGGGATCTTGAGGTTGGTCATCTCCGCCAGGCCCGCGCCCTTGCCGCCGAGCAGGTCTTTCATCCCGGCCTTGCCGTCCGCGCGACCGTCCCCGAAGTTGTACACCCATTTACGGGCCGTTCGTGCCATCACCGTTCTCCCTAAAGAGTCGGAAGGTACGCCCCCTCCCTCACCCTCCCCCCTTGCGGGGGAGGGATGGGTGGGGGGATTCCGTCGCTACGGCGCGAAAGTCCGCGAACCGCGCGAGCAGGTCGTTCACGTTCTTGAGCAATCCCAACCGCGTGGACCGCACTTGCGGGTCCTCCGCCATTACCATCACGTCCTGAAAAAATTGGTCGATCGTGGGTTTCAGCGATTCGAACGCTTCCAGCACCGCTTCGTCGCGGCCTTTGGCTTCGTACGACTCCACGGCCTGCGCGACCTTCATGGTCTCGTCGTACAGCGTGCGCTCGGCGTCGTGCCCGAACTTGGCGGGATCGACCACGGGCGACACGTCTGCGGGAAGGATGTTCATCACCCGCTTGCACGCGGTCATGAGCGAATCGAACGCCGGCCGTTGCGAGAACTCGCTCAACGCCCGCAACCGACGGAACGCCAGCCGCGGATCATCCGCCGCAGCCGGCACCGCGAGGACCGCGTTGATCAGATCGCTGCGGAAGCCTTCGGCTTTGGCTTGGGATTCGACGCGCTGGCAGAAGAATTCATGGATCGGGCCCTGATCGGTTCCCGGCTGCGCGGCGAGCGCGATCAGCGCCGACAACGTGACGGCCGGTCGCTCGCGAAGGATCTGCACGATGCCCAGCGCCTGGCGACGCAGCGCGTAGGGATCCTGCGATCCGGTGGGCACGAGGCCCGCGCCGAAACAGCGGGTGATCGTGTCGACTTTGTCGGCCGCGGCGATGAGCTGGCCCAATGGAGACGAGGGCACCGCGTCTCCGGCGAATCGCGGCCGGTAGTGCTCCCCGATCGCTTGCGCCACGACGTCCGATTCGTGCTGGCGCCGCGCGTATTCTCGACCCATGATGCCCTGCAGCTCGGGGAATTCACGCACCATCCCGGTGGTCAGGTCCGCCTTGCACAGGCGGCCGGCCCGCTCGGCCGCCGCCCGCTCCACCCCGAAGGCCGCGGCCAGCGAGCCCGCCAGCGCGACGATTCGCTCGACCTTCTCGTACACCGTGCCGAGCCGCTCTTGGAACACCACGCCCTTGAGCCGATCCACCCGATCGCCCAGCCGCTCTTTCTGATCCTGCTCGAAGTAGAAATTGGCGTCGTCCAGGCGCGCGCGAACCACGCGCTCGTACCCCGCCCGGATCGCGGCCATGGCCCGGCCCGCGGGCTTGACGTTGCTGACCGCGACGAAGCCCGGCAACATCGCGCCTTGCTCATCGACCAGGGAGAAATACCCTTGGTGCTCCTTCATCACGGTGACGATGACCTCGCGGGGCAGCGCGAGGTACCGGCGGTCGAACGCGCCCGCCACGGCGTAGGGCCACTCGGTCAGGAACGCGGCCTGCTCCAGCAGGTCGTCATCCTCCACCACCCGCCCGCCGGCCCCCCGAGCCGCGTCCGCGAGTTGGGCCGCAATCACCCGCCGCCGCTGGTCGTGGTCCACGATCACGCCCTTGCGCTGCAGCGCCTGGCTGAACGCCGGCCACCGCGCCGGCGCGCGAAACGGCTTCGCGGTCACCAGCCGATGCCCGCGGGTCATGACGCCCGAGACCACGTCCCCGTGGCGGAAGGAAACGGGCTTCCCGTCGAACCACGCCACCAGCCACCGGATGGGCCGCGCAAACCGCGCGCCGCTCGGCTCCCAGCGCATGGCGCGGGGAAACGTGAGGTCCTTCACCAGACCGGGGAGCAGTTCACGCAACAACACGCTCGCGGGACGGCGGGTTTCAGACCTTACCACGGCGGCATAGCGACCTTTCTCCGTGGTGACCACGGTCAGCTCCGCGACCGCCACGCCCTGCGATTTGGCAAACCCCTCGGCGGCCTTGGTCGGCGCGCCGTCCGCCGCGAACGCGGCCGCAGCCGGCGGTCCGATGACCCGGGTCGTGGCTTCGGCCTGGCGAGTGGCCACGCCCTCGCCGACCAGGACCAGACGCCGGGGCGTGCCGTACACGTGGACGGACGCGGCCAGCAAACGCGCGCCTTCCAGCGCTTCGCGAGCCCGCGTCTCCAACTGGGCCATGGCGTGGCGAATTACCGGGGCTGGCAGTTCTTCGGTGCCGATTTCGAAGAGGAGGTCGGCGGTTGCGGGTTCCCGTGAGGCCACTGTCGCTCTATGAGCCTGTCCATGAGCGGCCATCTGCGGCGTTGCCGCTGCGCGTCCGGTGCTCACGTACGCACTCAGTACGCTCCGCTCCGGTGCTCGCGGCGCCTTGCATCTGGCGCGCTCCTGAACAGGCTCTTCTCTCGAAGGGTTGATGCACGGCCTAGCGCGTAGCCCTTGCTCTTGTCCGACGACCTGTTGCAGATCGGTGCAGCAAGGGAAATCCCTTTTCCTCGCGTTGCTTGAGCCAGCCTTCCGCACACTGCCGAGCGAGGGAACGGACGCGACCGATGTATGTGGCGCGTTCGGTCACGCTGACGGCGCCGCGCGCGTCGAGGACGTTGAACAAGTGCGAGGTCTTCATGCATTGATCGTAGGCCGGCAGCACCAAGCCGTCGTCGAGCAGCCGCTTGGCTTCGCGCTCGTGCAGGTCGAACAGGGTCAGCAGGGTTTCGACGTGCGCGCGGTCGAAGTTGTATCGCGAGAACTGGACCTCGGTTTCGTGGTGCACGTCCTGGTAAAAGATGCGGTCGGACCATTGCAGGTCGAACACGCTGTCCACCTGCTGCAGGTACATGGCGATACGCTCCAGGCCGTACGTGATCTCGACCGAGATGGGGTTCAATTCGATGCCGCCGATCTCTTGAAAATAGGTGAATTGCGTGATCTCCATCCCGTCCAGCCGGACTTCCCACCCGAGGCCCCACGCGCCCAGCGACGGCGACTCCCAGTCGTCCTGCACGAATCGGATGTCGTGGTCCGACACCTTGAGCCCCAGCGCCGCCAGGCTGTCCAGATACTGCGCTTGAATGTCCTCGGGCGACGGTTTGATGATGACCTGGAACTGATAATAGTGTTGCAACCGGTTGGGGTTCTCTCCGTACCGACCGTCCGTCGGCCGTCGCGACGGCTGCACGTACGCCGCGGCCCAGGGTTCCGGACCGAGCGCGCGCAGGAACGTGGCGGGATGGAACGTGCCCGCGCCCACCTCGGTGTCGTAGGGCTGGACGATGAGGCATCCGCGTGCGCCCCAGTACTGCTGCAAGCTCAGGATAATGTCTTGGAAACTCAACGCCTTCACGAGAAATTCGCCGCGATTCCGGGGGGAAAGGAGAACCAACCGTAGCAAAGCGACGGGTCAATGTCAAGAATTGGCCGCCCCATCTGCAGGTGTCGCTCCCGCCACGATCTGCTACACTTGAGCCGCCATCCGAGAGGAGAGGAGTCGCGATGCTCGATTCGATGCGATGCAAGAAGTGTGGCCTCACACAGCGCACGGCCCCGACCTGCAAGTCGTGCGGCGCCGCGGGCGTGCAGACCGCGAACATCCCGTCTTCGCGTCCGACGCGCCCCGCGCCCCCGCCGCCGCAGCGGTCCGAGACCGTACACGCGCCGACCGCGCCGCGGGTCGCCGAGCCGCACGACCTGGACACGGGTTCCGGCGACTCCCGTCGTCTGACGTTCTTCGGCAGCGGCGGCACGCTGTTCGGCATCCACGTTGTCAACGTGTTTCGGACGTTGATCACGCTGGGCGTGTACCACTTCTGGGGCAAGGTGCGCGTGCGCGCGTTCCTCTTGAGCCAGAGCGAATTCGAGGGGGACCGATTCGCGTACCACGGCACCGGCAAAGAATTGTTGATCGGATTCCTGAAAGGCGGTCTGGTGTTCGGGACCATCATGGCGCTCTTCAACTCCGTGCCCTTTCTGCCCGGCGGCGTTCCGGTCCAAGCCGGCGTGATGATCGGCGCCTACGCACTCCTGTTGATGTTGATTCCGATCGCGATGGTCGGCGCGCGCCGGTACCGCCTGAGCCGCATCTCCTGGCGGAATATCCGGTTCTCGTTCCAGGGACGCGCCAAAGCGTTCATTCCGATTTTTGCGGGCGGCCTGTTGCTCACCGGTTTGACGCTGGGGTTCTACTATCCGTTTTGGGCCACCGCGCGACAGGCCTTCATGGTGTCGCACTCCCACTTCGGCAATCAGGCGTTCGGGTTTGACGGCCGAGGCCGCGCGCTGTTTCTCCCCTTCCTCCTGGCGCTGCTCCTGACGATTCCCACCCTGGGCCTGAGCTGGGTGTGGTTTGCGGCTCGCCGCCAACGGTATTGGTGGGATCACACCTCCTTTGGCGCGGCGCGGTTCCGCTCAACGGTCACCGGCTGGCGGCTGCTCCGCCTTCACGCCGGGAACCTGCTGTTGCTCGTCCTCACCCTGGGATTGGGATGGGCGTGGGTGACGGTGTGGCGCGCGCGGTTCGAATTCGACAACCTCGCCCTCGACGGAGCGTTGGACCTGGCCGCGATCCACCAGGACGCGCGGGACGCGAGTGCAACCGGAGAAGGCCTCGACCTGCTGCTCGACATGGACACCGGGCTCGCCACCGGCTAGGAGCCCGTCCAGGGAAGGCCATCTGCTGCGTTGCCGCTGCGCTTCCGGTCCTCACGTCTTGGTAGGGGCGTATTGCAATACGCCCCTACGGCCGGTTCTCGCGGCGCCTTGCGACCCACCTTCAGGAATCGAAACGTCGGAAGTCCCCGAAGGGGGCATCTGGCCTTCCCTGAACGGGCTCCTGACCCGTATGACTCGGAACCTTTTTAAGAGCTATGGGGTGGTCGGCGGCGCGCGATTCGGCGAGTAAGGGCTGTTGATGCCGCGCGAGTGGAGCGCCTGGTACTTGGACGGCCGCGCCGCTTCCCGGCAACGCGCCACCGTCCGGCTGCTGCCCAACGGCCTCTACATCGCGACGGAACAGGGTCTGACCCTGGCCTGGCCCTACGACGCGATTCGCGTCACGCAAGGCCTGTATCGCGGCGAACAGGTGAGACTGGAACGCGGCGGCCCGATCGCCGAAGTCCTGTTCATCGAAGACGCCGCGTTCCTCTCGGGTCTTCGCGAGCTGGCGCCCCGTCTCGCGTCCGGCATCCATGATCCCGCCCGTCGCACGCACCGAATCGTTTGGACCGCGCTCGCCGCGGCGGCGGCCATCGGTATGGTGGTGGCGGTCTTTCGCTGGGGCCTTCCGTCGTTTGCCGCGCTGGTCGCCCGATGGGTGCCGGTCTCATGGGAAGTCCGACTCGGCGACGCGGTGGTCAAACACTTGGTGCCCGCGGAACAGCGGTGCGACGATCCGGTCCTGCAGCAGCGCTTGGACGACGTGTTGGCCGCGCTGACGGCGGGCGCAGCCTCGCCGTACGACTTCAAGCTGCTCGTCGCGGACGACGACGCGTTGAACGCGTTCGCGGCGCCGGGAGGAACCATCGTCATTCTCACGGGGTTGCTCAAGCGGACCACCAGGCCCGAAGAATTGGCCGGCGTGATCGCACACGAGATTCAACACATCGTCCAACGTCACTCAACGCGCGCGATTCTGCACCACGCGTCGGCCGGGGTGCTGGTCGCGGCGTTGACCGGAGACGTGAGCGGGGTGGCGGCGTTCGGGCTGGATGCCGCGCGCAATCTCGGATTGTTACGGTACAGCCGTGGAAACGAGGACGAGGCGGATGAGGCGGGAATGCGGATGATGGTGGCCGCGGGGATCGATCCGTCCGGAATGATCGCGTTCTACGAGGTGCTGGCGCGCGAGGGCCCGGCTCTCCCCCGCTCGATGCAATACCTTTCCACCCATCCCGCCACCGCGGACCGAGTGGAGCGGATTCGGCACTTGGCCGATGGCGCCGGTCCGCCTCGCGTTTCCTTTGGATCCCCGGACGAGTGGGCCGCGCTCACCCAGCGGTGTCGCGCAGAGTCCCAGTCCGGTTCACCGTGACGGCTCGCGCCGATCAGGCCTTCTCCAGGCGCTGCCGAACCAGTCGTTGGGCCGCGTTTCTCACTGCTTCCGGCACCCCGCGATCCTTGCCGAGAAATCCGAGGTCGCGGGTCTTGAGCAACGGGAGCTGGCTCAACGCAATCCCGACCGGGGTCTTGGGGTTGCCCGCGAGCCCGAGCTTGATGGTGTAGTTCGCCATCCACTCCTTCTTGCGGGCGATGGCTCGCAGCACGTCCTCCGACACGTTGCGCGACTTGGCCACGCCTTCGATCTCCTGTTCGGTGATCTTGGGCGAATTGAGCACGGCCATGACCACCAGCTTGCTGGAGTCCTTGAGCAACAAGGCGCGGCCCTCCTTGTCGGTCCTGAACGCAAATTTGACCTTTTCAGCCACGTTCATGCGCTGCACTTGCTGAAACACGGTCAATTCACGCTCGGGCTCGCTTTCCGTCGCGGCGGGCTCGGCGGCCTGGGCCATTTGACCCGGCTCCGGCTGCTGAGATGGTTCGGCCGGTTCAAGCGGTTTGGCAGGGTCAGCGCTCACGAGTTCCTCCGTTTCGGACGATCAGCTCCCCACCGGGGAACCAGATCGTGCGTAACTCCAAGATGATCGAGCACCCGCCCGACCACGAAAGCCACCAGGTCCTCGATCGCCTTGGGGTGATGATAAAACGCGGGCATGGCCGCCACCACGTGCGCGCCCGCGCGGGACAAGGTTAGCAGATTTTCCAGGTGGATGGCTGAGAGCGGGGTCTCGCGGGGCACCACGATCAGCGGCCGGCGCTCCTTGAGTGTCACGTCTGCGGCGCGTTCGATCAACGACGCCGACAGCCCGTGCGCCACGGCCGCGGCGGTCTTCATCGAACAGGGCGCGATGATCATGCCGTCGTTCAAGTGCGACCCGCTCGCGATCGGCGAGTAATAATTGGTTGATTCCCACCACGTCACCCG
The DNA here is from genome assembly GCA_040757335.1 of Nitrospirota bacterium. Classification (NCBI taxonomy): domain Bacteria; kingdom Pseudomonadati; phylum Nitrospirota; species Nitrospirota bacterium. The sequence continues at coordinate 383,820 of JBFLXB010000001.1, forward strand.
CCCGTTGAATCGTCGGTCCAACGCCTTCTGCACCGCGGAAGCCTTCCCCGACCAATCCACGCCGGTTTCTTCCTTGAGCACGGTCACGCCGTCGGGCGACACGACCAACGCCACGTCATGCCCCGCCTCGGCCAAGCGCTCCACCAGCGTGAGGCCATAAATGGCCCCGCTCGCCCCCGTCATCGCCACTGTGTAAGATGCCATTGTCTCAGCTCGTTCTGTTAGTTTGCGATCTGGCGGTCCATGTCCCGATGCCGAATAGTGGGCTTCACGCCCCGCTGCTGGAAGAACTGCGCCAACCGCTCGACCACCGCGACCGAACGATGCCGCCCGCCCGTACAGCCGATGCCGATGGTGAGATACGAGCGCCCCTCGGTTTCGAACAGCGGGAGCAGAAATTCGATCAGGTCCTCCAGTCGCGACAGGAAGTCCGCGGTTTCGGGCTGGTCCATCACGTAGGCTGCCACCGGCGGGTCCTGGCCCGACAACGGGCGCAGCGTTTCCACGAAATTGGGGTTCTTCAGAAAGCGCACGTCGAACACCAAGTCCGCTTCGTGCGGAAGGCCGAACTTGTAACCGAACGAACACAAGGTCACGGCCAAGCCTTGGCGCCGCTCCAGGTATCGCTCCGCAATGAACGCTTTGAGTTGGTGAACGGTGTAGTCCGAGGTGTCGATGATGAGGTCGGCGCGGCTGCGGAGCTCCTGCAGTTCGTCACGCTCCTGTGCGATGCCCTCGATCACCGGGCGGGCGCGGGCCAACGGATGCGGCCGTCTGGTTTCGGAGAACCGGCGAATCAACACGTCGTCCCGCGCCTCCAGAAACACGATTTCGACGCGGAACCCCGACCGCTTGAGCCGCTCGATGGTGGCGAAGCTTTGCGCGAGGAACTCCCGGCCGCGAATGTCGATTCCCAGCGCAATGCGATGATTGTTGGGTTCGCTCTGGGTGTACAGGTGGATGAACGTGGGGATCAGGGGCGGAGGAAGATTGTCCACGCAGAAAAACCCCACGTCCTCGAAACAGTGTAAGACGTGGCTTTTCCCCGCGCCAGAGAGGCCGCTGACAATGACGATCTGCAGGGAGGGAGCTGCGCCGGCGGAGGGGCGGGCTGCTGTTCCGGCGCCGGGGTCGGTTACCGCGCGGGGTCGATCCATGCCACGGATCCGTCGGCCTTCCGATACACGACGTTCACCTCGTCCGTTCCGGTCCGGCGAAACACGAGGAGCGTCGCGTGGCCGTTGCCCAGCGCGGTCGCCGCCTGTTCGGGCGTCATCGCATCGAGCGTCGGGCGCTCAACCGCCAGCGGAACCGCCGTCGTTGCCGTCTCGAGGGCCTCGCCGTTCAGGGGTGGGGGCGAGAGGCGTTGGCGGCGACCGTGCTGACGATCTTTGTACTTCTTGATCTGTCGTTCGATCTTGGCGACGGCTTGGTCGATCGACGCGTACATTTCCGACGTTTCATCCTTGGCTTGGATCAGGACCCCGTCCATGTTCAATGTCACCTCCGCCTGATGGCGGTACTTTTCCACGGTCAGGACCACCGACGCCTCGGTCGGGCGACCCGAGTACCGCGCGAGATGGTCCAAGCGCTCTTCAACGTGCGCCCGAAGGGCCGGAGTGATCTCGACGTGCCGCCCCGTGACCGTGGTTTTCATCGTGTGAGCCGCCTCCTGGTGCTTCAGAACGCGCGCTTGCGTTTGTTCGCCGGCGGAATGCGCAACCACCCTCGGTATTTGGCGACGGTTCGGCGCGCGATGGCGATCTGCTCCGTCGACAACCGCTCGACGAGCTCGTGGTCGGTCAAGGGATGTCGAGGGTCTTCGCCCGCTACCAATAACCTGATCCGCTCGCGCACCGTCACGGACGACAAGTCTTCCCCGGCGCCGTTGACGCGACTGATCCCGCTGTTGAAGAAAAACTTGAGCTCAAAGATGCCTTGCGGCGTATACATGTACTTGTTGGTCGTGACCCGGCTGATGGTGGACTCGTGCATGCCGATGTCTTCGGCGACCTGTTTGAGGATCAAGGGCTTGAGATAGTTGATGCCCTTCTCCACAAAATCGTATTGGAACCTGACGATGCTGTCGGCCACCCGCACGATCGTGCGGTTCCGCTGCTCGATGCTCCGAATCAACCACAACGCGGACCGCAGCTTGTCTTCCAAATACGTCTTGGTGGGATCCACCCCGGCGGTCTTGGCCTTGAGGAGGCGCCGGTAGTATTGGTTGATCCTCAGCCGCGGCAGGCCGTCGTCGTTCAGCAGCACGGCGTATTTCCCCTCGATCTTCACCACGAACACGTCCGGGATGATGTAGACGTTGTCCGTGGCTCCGAAGGGCCGTCCGGGTTTGGGTTCGAGATGTTCGATGACCTTGGCCGCCTGGAACACCTCTTCCGCCGGAACGTTCAGGGCCTTGGCGATCGTCGCGTACCGCTTCTTCTCGAGATCCGGCAGGTGCTGGGTGATGATTGACTCCACCAGGGACCCCTGCAGTCCGAGTTGGCGGATCTGGATCATCAGACACTCGCGGAGGTCGCGCGCTCCCACGCCCACCGGGTCGAACCCTTGGATGAACCCCAGGACTTGTTCGACCTTGGCCCGAGGACATTCCGCGATGCGGGCCAGCTCGTCGAGATCGAGACGAAGGTATCCGTCGTCGTCGAGGTTGCCGATGATGACCTCGCCCACCTTCCGGTCATCTTCGGCGACATTGGACAAGCGCAGTTGCCACAACAGGTGTTCTTCCAGCGAAACGGGTTTGGTGAGGGTCTGTTCGTACGAAGGGAGCTCTTCGGACGACGCCTTCGCGTATTCCGATTCGCCCGACCGCCCGAAATCGTCTTGATCGAAGTAGTTGTCCCAGTTGAACTCCAGTTTGTCGAGCGATCCCTCGGCCGCCTCCCCGGGTTCGATCGATTCCGCCTCGGCGTCCGTTGTCGCCTTCGGCGCCGGAACCTCGTCGCCGGTGGCCCCCTCGTCCTCCGAGGTTTCGGGGGAAACCTCTTCTTCCAGGACCGGGTTCTCCATGAGCTCACCGCTGATGGTTTGACTCAACTCCAGGCGCGAGAGCTGCAGCAAACGGATCGCCTGCTGCAACTGCGGGGTCATGATCAGCTTTTGCTGGAGCCGTAGCTCCAGGCGCGGCTTCATGGAGTGGTCTCCTGCGATGCCGGTTGCCCCTGCCACGCAAAATGTTCGCCCAGATAGAGCGTTTTCACGATCGGGCTGTTGGCGATGGCCATCGGCGTGCCCTCTTGCAAAATCTCACCTTGGTTAATGATATAGGCTCGCTGGGTAATGGCCAGCGTCTCCTGCACGTTGTGATCGGTGATGAGCACGCCGATGCCGCGGGCGCGCAAATGGGCCACCACCTTTTGCACGTCGATCACCGCCAACGGATCGATCCCGGCGAAGGGTTCGTCCAACAGGATGAACTGGGGCGAGAGCACCAACGCGCGGGCGATCTCCAGCCGCCGCCGTTCGCCGCCGGAGAGCGTGTACGCCATTTGGCCAGCCAGGTGGGCCACGCCCAGTTCCTCCAGCAGTTGCCAGAGCCGTGCTTGTCGCTCTTCTTTCGAGAGCGGAAGGGTCTCCAGAATGGCCATCACGTTGTCGGCCACGCTGAGTTTGCGGAACACCGAGGCTTCCTGGGGCAGGTAGCTGATGCCCAGGCGCGCTCGACCGTGCATCGGCAACGACGTGATCGCGCGACCGTTGAGGAAGATCTCCCCCCGGTCGGGAGCCAGCAGCCCCACGATCATGTTGAAGACCGTGGTTTTTCCCGCGCCGTTGGGGCCCAGCAGCCCGACCACCTCGCCGGGCTTGATGTTCACCGTCACGCCCTTGACCACCCGGCGTCGGCGGAACGTCTTTTCCACGCCGACCGCCGCGAGCGCGCCGCCGGTTGTTGAATCCGACATGCCGTTGTTCGGCTTACCCGCCATCGGCTTGCGGCGTCGGTGGCGTGGCGGCGTCGCCCTGCGCCTCGGGATAAATGACCACGCGGCTCTCTTCCACGATGCTGCGCTGCTCTTTGAGCAGGATCGTGATCTTGGCCCCCTGGATCCTGACGCCTTCCTCCCAGGTCTCCGGATTTCCGGTCAGCACCACCGTCTCGTCGGCCCGCCGGTACACGGCGTGATCCGCGGTCGCGGTCTTCTTGCCTTGCACGACCTTGACCCGACCCTCCGCCTCGATCCGTTCGATGTTCTCCTCGGCCAAGAGATTCGGTCCCGCTCCTCCCGCAAACGGCGGCATGCTCTTCCCGGCATCGGCCGACCGCACGAGAATCACCTCGACGCGATCGGCGCTGAGATCCATATCGCCGTTGCTGATGGTCACGTCCTGATCGAATACCACCCGTTGTTCGAGATTCTTGACCGTCATGCTGCGGGAGGTGATGGACATGGGTTTGGGCGGCTGCTCCGGCGCGACCGCGGGTTCGCTCGCCGCAGCCCACGCGAGCCACGACAGCGCAACCGCCACCCCGCCCAACGCGGTCCACACGCTACGACACATCGGCTCGTACACCGTTGAGAATCGTCAGTTCCTGCGTTGCGGGCCGGATACGCACCCCGACGCCCTGGATGGCCAGACGCGGACCGTTCAACAACACCGCGTCGTCCGACACCAACTCGCCCCGCGACTGCACCCAATCCAGCCGGTCGGTTCGGAGCACGTACCCGCTGGGCAGCCGGACCACCGCGCCGCCGCGCTCGCCCGTGATGCGGAGATCGCGGCTGACGGTATCGAACAGCGCGGTCTCCCCTTCGAATTCCACGGTCGACCCGTCGTCCATCCGCACGGTGCCGCGCACGGTGTCGAGCAATGCATGATGGTCGCGTTCAAACAACCGGGCCCGAACGGCCGAAACTTCCCACTCCTGCTCGCCGTCGCGGAGCGTGGACAACCGGAAACCCGTGAGGATGTGATCTCCCTCCACTCTGGACGGCGGAGCGGTTCTGGCTTTCCCCTGAATGCGCAATTCCGTTGCCAAGATGAAGCCCAGCACGGCCAGCGCCCCGACGATTCCCACCCAGAGCGGGAGGGTTCTCCATGCCATCCACCGAACAGCCATCCGTCTCGTCATTCCGGGCGCGCGGACCACACTATATCACAAATACCGGTGTCGGACCGTGGCCGGGACCGTTCCTGTGGCCGCACGCGCCCGCGCAGAGCGGCTCGACGCCTCGCTCACGACGATGCCGCGCTTCTCAGATACGCGATCAACTCTTCGCACCCCGCCCCGGTCCGACCCGACACGATCCACGGCGCCCGGTCGTCGCGGAAGGGATCCGCAGCCCGATCGGCCTGGGTCCAGACCGGAATGACCCTCGCGGCTCGCGCCGCGCCATGGGCCGCCAACAGCCGCGCGACCTGGGACGCCCGCCGCGCGGCCTCGGGGTGGGACGCGTCGATCACGTGAAGCACGAGATCCGCCTCGCGCCATTCCGTCTGCGCCTCGGCGGGGACGCTCCACGATCCTCGCTCCGGATTCCACACAAGGCCCGGGGTATCAGTCACCAGCACCGAACGACTCCCCGGCGCGCCGCGCAGCCGCCTGGTGATCACGACCGGCTGGCCTGGATCCGGGCAGGCCGGCCAGGAGGCGGCTGCGGGCCGGGGGGCGCGGGTCAGCGCGCCGAACAACATGGATTTCCCCGCACGTGCGCACCCGACCAGCACCACGGTACGCGTGCCGCGAACCCGCCGGGCTCGTCGGTGCAACGTCCGGGTCCGCGAGATGGCCTGAGCCGTCACGCCGGACGGCGCCCACACCGAACGATCCACCACCGGGCGATCCAACAGGCCTTCGAGCTTGGTCCGCTGCGCGCGCGTGGGTGTCCCGTCCAGCACCACCGCCTCGACCCCGCCCAGGTCGCACAAGGCCCGAAGTTGCAGCGCCTTGCCCCGTCCGAGATACGTGGCCGCAGCAGGAGCCCGACGGCGTTGCCACACCCGATACACCACTACGCGCCCCGCCGCGGTCAACGCCTCTTCAAGCCCGTCGAACGCCGCGTCGATCGCCCACGGGTGCTCATCGGGCCGACGGAGGCGCACCAGAGCCACGCGATGAGCGCAAAACAGCAGGTCCGTGAACAGTCGAGTGGGCATCACCCCCAAGTTGCCGGCAGGTCTCCCGTCCTTCCGCTCGGCCAAAGGCCGGAGCCATCCTACCTGCGCGGCCCGGCGCGGTCAATGCATTCGGCTTGCAGAGCCGTCCGGTGCCTTGACACGCCGGAAGGGGATGGGCTATGTTAGGCTGTCTTGAGGACGGCCGCCGGCTGTCCTCCGCCCGGACCGCCCCGCCAAGCGGGTCAGGCCCTGGCTCCTCGACAATCGCGTGTCCGAGCCGGAAGGAGTTCGATGATTCGTATAATCGGTTTGAGGCAGTGGGCGGCGTTCGCGGTGTTCGCGATCAGCCTCGGTCTTCCGTCCGCGGCAGGCGCGCAGGATGCCGCGCCCGCGGCCGCGGAACACGTCTTCGCGGCCAAGTTCGACGAGGTCTGGTCCGCGGCGCAGACGTTCTTGAAGACCCGTCCGCTGCCGATCCCCATCGGTAGCGCGGAAAAGGATCCCGAGGCGGCCAAAGACGCTCCCAAGGGTGTGATCGCCACACTGCCCCATCGCTATTTCAAGATCTCCTCCGCCACCTTTCCCCCGCGCCAGCAGGACTACCGGGACACCTACACCGTAACCGTGACCGGCCTGCCCAAGGGTCCGCCACCCCCCAACCCGCCGGTTCCCGGCGTGGCTCCGCTTCCTCCCGACAAGCCGGTAGACCTGACCAAGGTCAGAGTCGAGCGAAAGTTCGAGAGGTTCGACAAGAAGGCCAAGGGCTGGGTGGACGGCGATCCGTCGAAAGAACACGCGGGAGTCAGTGCGGCGGATTTGTTTCAGGGTATTCAGTATCAGTTGACGCCGCCGCCTCCGCCTCCCGCCGAAGAGTAACCCGTAGAGCCCGCTGAGAAGTGGCCATCTGCGGCGTTGCTTCGCCATCCGCAGGGAGGGAGATTTCCAGTTGCTCCTCCGGAGCAATGCGGATTGTCGCTGCGCGTCCGCTCCTCACGTCTTGGTAGGGGCGTATTGCAATACGCCCCTACGGCTGCGGTGCTCGCTCCGCCTTGCGACCCACCTTCAAAAATCGCAATCTCGGAAGTCCCGAAGGGGGCATCTGATCCGCTTCTGAGCGGGCTCGCTTGTCCGTAACCGGGACAAGCGTTTAAGGTTCCTGTCGGTTGGCGTCTCGGCAATTGGTTGAGACGTAGGCGCTGGCGTGGTCGACTTTGGTCGGTTCGACGGGATGTTCGACGGCGAGGCGGAGGTAGTGGCGGTACGCGGCGCAGGCCTCGCGCGTGCGACCGATCTTTTCCGACGCCCATCCGGTCATGAAGACGGGTGTATACATCAAGGGCTTTCCCGAGATGGCGTAGTCATCGGCCACCTGGGCGGCGCGTGCAAACGCCGCGATCGCGTCTTCGAACCGGGCCTCCGACATCGCGATCATCCCCTCTCGATTCAGGGCATAGGCGCGGTCTTCGTCGCTCGGGTCTGCCGCCGACGCCACCGCGGCCCACGCCAGTGCCGCCGCGATGACGACTCCCCGACCGAGTCGTCCGGTCACGCGAACACGACCGTGCGGTTGCCCCACACCAGCACGCGATCCTCTAGGTGCCATCGAACAGCCCGCGACAACACGGCTTTCTCGATGTCTTTCCCCTTCCGGATCAAATCAGCCACTCCGTCGCGATGACTGACGCGGACGATGTCCTGCTCGATAATCGGGCCTTCGTCGAGTCCTTCGGTCACGTAGTGCGCAGTGGCGCCGATGATCTTGACCCCGCGTTTGGCCGCCTGCTCGTAGGGACGCCCACCGACGAACGCCGGCAGGAAGCTGTGGTGGATGTTGATGATGCGTGACGGGTACGCCGAGACAAAGGTCGGGGTGAGAATCTGCATGTATCTGGCGAGGATGATGAGGTCCGCCTGGCCGTCAAGACACGCGAGGATCTCCCGTTCCTGTTCGTGTTTGGTGTCGGGGGTGACGGGAAAGACCGCGAACGGCAACCCAAACGGTTCAACGATCGAGGCAAGGTCGGGGTGGTTGCTCACCACCGCGGTGATGGTCATGGGAAGCTCGCCGGTCTTCCAGCGCCAGAGCAGATCCACCATGCAGTGCTCGAGGCGTGAGACGAAAATCGCGACCCGCTTCTGCTCCTCGGCGAATCTGACGATGATCTGCATGCCGAACTCGTGCGTGAGCCGGTCCACCGTGGCGGCCAGCGCGGCGCGGTCGGCCGGATCCGGCAGCGTGAATTCCACCCGCATGAAGAACAACCCGCCCGCGGGATCGGTCGTGTGCTGATCCGACTGCGTGATGTTGCCGCCCAGCTTGAAGATCGCCTGCGCGATCGCGGCCACGATTCCGGGCCGATCAGGGCAAGACACCAGCAGGCGGGCAACGGCCATCCTCATCTCTCCTCGGAATACGAGAAACGCTCGGTCATTATAAGAGACCCGTCACGTCCCGCCAAGTAGGCGTTGCGCCCCCTCTTCCGACCCGTTACAATGTGCATCGCGCCGCAGGCACAAGCCAGTGTGCTCGGTCCCTTGCACATGGCGAAGCCATGCCGCCACTGATCACGGAGCCAGGCCAGGGATGACGGGACCTTCGATCGAACAGTATCTTATCGCCAAAGAGCCGTATTACGTGCCGGTTCGAGATGAAGTGCGGCTGTTTGACCTCGCGGCGCGCACGCACACGCCCGTGATGCTCAAGGGCCCCACCGGCTGCGGCAAGACCCGGTTCGTGGAACACATGGCGTATCGCCTCCAACGGCCGCTCGTCACCGTGGCGTGTCACGAGGACCTCACGGCCTCGGACTTGGTCGGCCGCTATCTCTTGAAGGGCGAAGAGACTCTCTGGGTCGACGGGCCGCTCTCACTGGCGGTCCGGCACGGCGCGATCTGTTATCTCGACGAGGTGGTCGAAGCCCGCAAGGACACCACCGTGGTCATCCACCCTCTGTGCGATACGCGACGCATCCTCCCGATCGAGAAGACGGGGGAAGTCGTTCGCGCTCACGACGATTTTCAATTGGTGATATCTTACAACCCCGGCTACCAAAGTCTCCTGAAGGAATTAAAGCCCAGCACGAAACAGCGGTTTTTAGCGCTCGAATTTGATTATCCTCCCGCCGAGACCGAGCGCCACATCGTGCAACACGAGGCCGGCGTGGGGGAAGCCACCGCCACCGCGCTCGTGAAGCTTGCCGAGAAAATCCGGAACCTCAAACACCACGGGCTGGACGAAGGCGTGAGCACCCGCCTGCTCGTGTACGCGGGCACGCTGATTCGCGACGGCGTCGAGCCCGCCACCGCGTGCCAAGTCGCCATCGCCCAACCACTCACCGACGACCGGGACATGCAGCGGGCGATTCTGGAACTGGCATCCACCATTCTCGTCTCGTCGTAGACACACCACAACCACCCAAACGCGAGCGCGGACTTCTTAGAAAGTCCAGCCCGAGGGTGGTCTTTACAGCGACAAGTTTTCTCAATTCTCCTCACATGAGGATGATGTCCCCATTGATTTGGTCCGGCTTTGCCTTTTGGGGGGTCGAACTCATGTCAGATATTTGCAATCTTAGCGGCACAGAAATTGCTCTAATTTCAATGGCAATTGCAGATCTGAGAGCACGGACTCGATCTCAGCCAATCGATCCGGAACGCTCTCCCAGGAGGGGTTGCAGCGCTCATGTGGTTCCGACGAGGACCCGTAGTCGTTCTGTTTGTACTCGGTAGTTGGTGCCTGCCTGCCCACGCGGCGAATCTTTTCACGGTCAATAGCTCGGACGGCCAAGGGGTATCCGGTACCTTGCTCGCCACTCCGCCGGGGACCTGTACCGGCGTTCCCGGCCCAGCCGGCGCCGGTGCAGTCGGCGACTGTTCGCTGCGCGCCGCCCAAGCCGCGCTGGATTGGGCGCAAGGTTACTACGACGGCGCCCGTTGGAGCGATGCCGTGGAGGCGGAAGCCGTTCTTCCCAGCGGAGCCCAACGCATCCTGCTCAACGGAACCGCGGACCCCATCGGACCCGGCGACATGGCCGCCGCCATCAACACGAACATCGGCGCGAGTTGGATCCCCGCATCGTGCAACCGTCCATGGTGCGGGAATCTGCTTCGCGGTGACGTGATCTCCCACATCGACGAAAACGGCGATGGCGTGTGGGACGATACCTGGATCGACTCAAACTTCAATGGAGTCGTTGAGAACGGCGAGGTGGATCGAACGCGGGCCGAACAGTTCGCGTGGGGCCTGACCTCCGTCATGAGGGAACTCGCGGACCTGAGCTTGGTTCAAGGCAATGTCTCGCCTCCCGGCATTTCACGTATGCGCGTGCGATTGGCGCTCGGCGACGCTGCTCTTGACCCGGCGGCGGAGTGCGACGGGGACGTCGCGAATCCGGCGTGCCTTGACGCCGCTATCACCGTTCCGGGTCCGGGCGACGATGCGGCGATCTTTGGGAAATGTGATCCCGACCGGTTTGCCGGCCTCGACCCTCTCTATTCCGGCCTCGACCCTGTCGCGGCGCAGCGGGCCCTCGATAACTGCCTCTGGTTCTACGCGTCGTTTCCGGTGACAGCGCCCAGCCCCGGAAGTTTCGACCCCTTGCACAGCCAACTCCGCCCCGATGGCGAGGGACTCGATCCGCTCACCGATCCGTTCGCGCGTCGCGACTCGTGGATCGACCAACGCGTGGTCAAGTACACCGCGTCGGTCACACCGGAGCAGGACTTTGCGCAAAGCTGGCTGGTGACGTACGGGTTCAAGGCCGCGCCCGACACCGATGATCTCGGAGAAGCCATTTACCAGAACGAGTGGCGCATGGCGCAGAGCGACTCGGGTACCGACACCTATCCCTACACCTTCCTCATCCAGCACACCGCCGAGGCCAGACGTCGCGGCTTTACCCAAGACCCTGCGGTTCCCGTTGACGAGTGTATACCTCCACTCGGAGGCGTGACCTGCGACGGCATGACCAACCCGACCGTGGACCCGTTCTGGGGCAAAGCCATCGTCAGAACAGGGGTCGACTTGAACGGTGACGGCGTGCTGGACCCGGACCTGACTCTGAGCTCCGACGGATCGTTCACTTTAGACTTTGGCCAGGGGTTCGAGTTCTTTGACGGGCAGCCGTGCGACGAGGCGTGCCGCGAATCCGGTGTGGGGCACGAAACGGGATTCACGTTCCTGTATGAGCAGGAGGTCGAGGGATATCTCTTGTCCTGCTTGAATTGCGGCCATCCAGCTCCGGCGTCCGCAGACACTGTGACGTACACGTTCACGTGGCCCGGACTCCCGGTCATCACCGCGCTGCCGTATCCCCCGCCCCCGACAACCGCGTTGCCCGTCCTGCCGTAGCACGCGCACGTCCGGTGCGTTGTCTTCACGACGCGAAATCCCTACAATAGCGTCACCCTTCGCGGCCTGGTAATGGATGCCCCGCTCGACCACGTGTCAGCCGCTTCGCGACTAGCGGCCCCTTCGGCGACCGACGCGAGACCGCCCTACGACATCTATGCGATCGGCGTCATCTTCGTGTTGAACGTGGCGATGGATACCTGGTTGATCGTTCAGAACCCGCAGTACGCGTTGCCCCTGTTCGGCGCGACCTTCACCGGCATCTGGGGATGGATCGCCAAAATCCAGTCACCCATTCTGCACGGCCTGCTCGGGTACGGGTTTCTCCGGCGGCAACGCTGGGGATACTGGCTGTATATGGCGTACGCCGCGTTCGGATTGTCCAGCGCGCTGGTGAACCTGGCCACGTTCGGGTTCGGCCGGATTCGGATGATCTTCATCGTGTCGCTGACCCTGATTACGGTCTATCTCATCACACGGAGACGGGTTTTTGTTTAACGCCTGGAGCGTCCCGCCATGTACCCCGCAAGGGAATGGATCGGCACCTACTCAGGAGTACTCGCCTTGACCGTCGGCGCGCTCGCGCTTCGGCTGGCGTTCGTCCAGCCGGAACCCATTTTCCCGGATTCATCCACCTATCTCTCAATAAGCCGTGCAGTGGTCGAAGAGGGCAAATTGTCGACAACGTTCCGTGAAGGGGGAGAGACATTCCTGCCTCCACTCTACCCAGGACTGACGGCCGTCGTTTCCGGCGTAGTGGGGCGATTCACCGGAGCCGCCTACGAATGGGCAGCAGTCCTGGTCTCGGCCGTCTCCGGGGCAGCGATCGTGGTGCCGGCATGGTGGCTGGCTCGAACGATCTTTGGGGCAGGCGCTGCTTGGCTCGCCGGGTGCCTTGTCGCCACCAGTCCAATACTTGTCCACTGGTCGGGGCACATGCTCACCGAGGCGCTATTTATCTCCATCGCCGTGGCCGCCGTCGCAGCCGGGTGGCGCGCGACCCAGACACAGCGGCCGTCTTGGGCCTTGGTGGCCGGACTCCTCTGCGGGCTTGCATACCTCACCCGGGTTATCGGTCTCATTTTGATTCCCGCCATCGGGTTGTGGATGATACGGCCGACCGGAGCTGCCCGCCTCGATGCGCAGCCGGACTCCCGGCGGATGCTGACGGTTTCGTTGTTCATCGCCGGGTTTCTGGCCGTCTCCATCCCCTACTGGGCGTATCTCCGCTTGAACCTTGGAGTCTGGTCCGTAACAGGTTCTTACGGGAGCATCGTCGAACAACTTGTTCGCGGCGGAATTCCGGTGTCGGGCGAAGCGGGGCGAGCGGCACACCGGGGGCTTTTTGCGACCGCGAGCAATTTCTTCCTTGATCTCGGCGGCTACGCCTCCATGGTATGGACGCTCTCCTCGATCAGCCTTGCGTTCGCCGTCGTGTCCGTCCTGGCGCCGCCACGAAACGCAACCCTCCCTGCATACGGGCGCTTCTATCTGGCCACGGTCGTCGGCACTTACTTGATCGCGCTCCTGCTGGTGGGAACCGTGTCGTATCGCGGAGAGATGGCTCGGTATTCGGCTCCAGTGGTGCCATTCATCCTCATCTTGGCTTGCGGAGGGATCGCCTACATCGCCGAACGAGTCGGTCGGGCACGAGGCTTGGTGATCGGCGGTGCCGTGTGCGCCTTGGTTTTTTCCTTCTGGGTCCAGATATCTTCAGTTCCCGGACTATATTTCTTCGCGGTGTGGCGACCGACGCCCCCCTCTCCCCAGCGGCTTCTTGGGCTGTGGATGCACGACCAACTTCGCGGCCCGCTCTCGGTGATGTCCCGCAAACCCTATGTGCCGTATTTCGCGCGTGCGACTTGGTATTACACGCCCGCCACCATCGACGGTGTGCTCAGCCTGGCCCGCGAACGGCACGTCGATTACCTCGTCGTTGACCGAAGCGTCTATGCCGACTCTCGGTCGGAGCAAGCGAGGCTCTTGGAGCCTGGAACGCCGCCAATGTCCCTCGAGCTTGTCGCTGTCCAGCCGCTTTCCGGCGGAGGATATTTCCTCGCGTTGTACAGGATCAAGCGCACATGAGCGTGTCTTCGGAATCGTCCGCGGACCCGGACAGCGAGAGGCCGTCCTCACCTGACCGACTCGCCCTGCGGATGCGCATCGACACGGTCTCCTCCAAAGCCGCGTCGGCGTTCGACGACGCGGTGGCCTCCGTCGAACGGCTCCTCACCACCGACGATCTGACCGCGTGGGTCGATCTCGGTTGCGCGATCGCCATCGGATCGGCCGTCGCCGCCGTGAAATTCTTCCGTGAAAGCCCGTCGCTGCTGGAGCGTCTGCCCGCCGAGCGGCGGCCGGGGGTCCTGCAGGTCGCTCGATCCCTCGCGCGGCGTGAACCCAACACGGCGCTGGAGTTCTTGCGGCACTCCGTCCCGCTGGTCGAACGACTCGACGACGTCGAGCTCGCCCAGTGGGGTCGAATCGGCGCGACGATCGCGGAACAGGACTATGATACGGCGATCGAGTACGTGAAAGAGAGCCCCGCCCTCGCGGGCGTGATCCCCACGGATGTGTTCTCCCTGTGGGGCGACGTCGGAGTGCTCTTGTCGAGAGCGGATCGGTCGGTCAAGGACTTCCTGGCCTTGAACTATTTTCGATCGAGCGCCGACTGGCTCCGCGCGATCACCGACCCCGGCCTTCGCCCGCCTGCCCTCGCCCTGGCCGGCCGTGTCGCGGCGGCCGACTTCCCATCAGGGACGTCGCGTCGCCCTGGCCAGGTGGCGCTCGATGTCCTGCAGTATCTGTCCACGCTGCTCGACGCCCTGCCGTCCGCCGAGACCCGGCACGCGTTTTTGGCCTCGGGAATGAGCGTGGCGGAACGCGCGCCCGCGCTGATTGAAACGTTCCTCCGTCACGCGCCCGACGTGGTCCGACTGGTCGAGGGATCGGTCGGCCGATTCCAGGAATGGGTCGCGGAAGGCCTTGGGATCGCCGACACGCACCGCGAGCGCGCGGAAGCGTACTTTTCGCTGCGTTCCAAACAGGCGGTCGAGGTGGCGCAGCGGCTGTCCAGGGGGATCTTTCTTCGCGACATCAAAGCCACGCTGACGTACGTGGCCGAGGCATTGTGCGGCCGCGCCGTCGAGATCAGGCCCGGCCCCGGCGCGTCGAGCGCGCTGACGGAGCGCGGAGGGGTCATCACGCTCCCCGAGAAGATCACGGTCTATCCCACGCCGGAGGACAACCTCCGCTTCTACCGCGTGCTCACCTACCACGAGGCTGGCCACTTGGAGTTCGGGACCTATGAGCCGCTGCCCGAAGAGGTCGCTGGTTGGTTCGGGGCTTCCGGTGCAACGAGGGCTCCGGAAGGGGCGACCTCGTGGATGGGACGTTTCCCGGACCCTGGCCTCGCTCAGAACCTGTGGACTATCGCGGAGGAGGCGCGCATCGACTTTCTGCTCCGGCACCGCTATCCCGGGCTTCGCGCCGACATGGACCGCGTGCTCTTCGAGCAGTTGCGGGGGCGGCCCAAGATAGAGACGTTGCAGCGCCGCGAATCCATCCTTGAAGCATTACTTCAACTCTCGGTCGCGGACTCCGCCGATGTCCCACTGCCGGTATTGGAGTCGGTGACACAGGGATACGAAGTGATCAAGCGGCTTCGACGATCGGACGCCACAGTGCTCGACGTTCTGCACGCCGTGGTGGATCTCTACCCGATCGTGGCGGAAGGCTTTGAAGAGGGGCCGGCGCCCGCCTCGAAGGCGGAGCCCATCCCTGAACCCAGATCCGAGTTCGACCAACTCGCCATGGGCCACGGCCTGATCGGGTCGTTCGCGTTTCGCGACGCGCTCCAGGCCCCGCAGGTGACCATGGGGCAACACGGCGGGCCGCAAGGCCCAACCCCGCCGGAAACCACCACACGCCGGGAAGCCGTTGAACCCCGGGAGGCCGGAGCCCCCCGCCCTGAACCCGAGGGTGGCGGCGCAGCCGCGCAGGGGGCACCCGCCGCGGACGGATCCTTCTGGTACGACGAGTGGGACCACACCGCGTTGGAGTACCGCCCGCGCTGGTGCCGCGTCCAGGAACAACCGGTTGCGCCCGGTTCGCCCGATGAAGTCGAGGCCCTGCTGGCGGAAACCCGCGGCATCGGAGCCTCGTTGCGACGCTATTTCGCGGTAATTCGCCCGGAAGCCTTTCGCAAAGCCAAACGCCAACCCGAAGGCGACGAGATCGACCTCGACGCCGCCACCGCGGCGGCGGTCGACCGCAGAGCCCGACTGACGCCGTCCGATCGCCTCTATGTTCGGCGGGACAAGCGCGTCCGCGACGTGGCCGTTGCCCTGCTCATCGACACGAGCGGGTCCACCGGACGCCAGATCGGCGGGCCTTCCCGACGGGTCCGTCGCGTGATCGACATCGCGCGGGAGAGCCTCGCCTTGCTCGGCTCTTCGCTGGACGCGCTGGGCGATCAGTTCGCCCTGTACGCATTTTCGGGGCAGTCGCGGAACAACGTAAATTGCCGGGTGGTGAAGGCGTTCGACGAACGTTTCGGCCCCCCGGTGCTCGCGCGGATCAGCGGCCTGGCACCCGCCGGCCAGAACCGGGACGGCGCAGCGATCCGGCACGTAAGCCGGCGTCTGCAGGCCCGGGAAGCCGCGGTCAAGCTCCTGATCTTGCTGTCGGACGGCCGGCCCCTGGACGATGATTACGCAGGAGACTACGCGATCGACGACACGCGCGCTGCCCTGCGGGAAGCCCGGAACGCCGGGATCCATGCCTTTTGTGTGACCGTGGACACCGCGGCGGACCGCTATATCGAGCGTCTGTACGGCGACGTCCGGTACACGGTCATCGACAATATAGAGGCGCTGCCCGAGCGTCTGCCTCGTCTGTACAAACGCCTGACCACGTAGGCGCCGCACGGACCGCCCTGAATTGACAGGCCTACTCCACGGAATTACAATGTGCTCCGCGTCATTTGCGCTGGCAATAGCGCCGAAGGCCTCCGCGCACATGGCGCAGCAATGTGCTCCGCGTCATTTGCGCTGGCAATAGCGCCGAAGGCCTCTGTGCACATGGCGCAGCAATGAGGTCCCACGTTGGAACGTCAACCCTCGTGAAAACCGTCGGCATCATCGCCAAACACCACCACAACGACGCAAAACCCATCGTCGAGCAGATCATTTCCTGGCTGACTCAACACAACAAAGAAGTGTACCTGGACACCGATACCGCGAGCTTGGTCGGCGCGAAGACGGGCCTGCCCAAACCCAAAATCCCGCCGATGGTGGACCTCATGATCGTGCTCGGGGGCGATGGCACGCTGTTGAGCGTGGCACGACTCATTGAAAACCGCGACGTGCCGATCTTGGGCGTGAACCTGGGAGGGCTTGGGTTTCTGACCGAGGTCACGCTCGACGAGTTGTTCGTCACACTCGAAAAGATCTTCAAGGCCGAATTCACGCCCGATAACCGGCTCATGATCCGGGCCCAAGTGTTCCGCCAGGGCGAGCGCGTGGTGTCGTCGTATTGTCTCAACGACACGGTGATCAGCAAGGGTGTGATGGCGCGAATGATCCGGCTGGAGGTCGCGATCAACGGCCAGTTTGTGACCGGGTTGCGGGGGGACGGGTTGATCCTCTCGACCCCGACCGGCTCCACGGCGTATTCACTGTCGGCCGGCGGGCCGATCATCAACCCGAGCGTGGACGCCATCGTGTTCACGCCGATCTGCCCCCACACCTTGACCAACCGGCCGATCGTGATCCCGAGCAGCGCCACCGTCAACGTCACCGTCAAGAGCCGGGAAGACGGCGCGATGGTGACGTTCGACGGCCAAGTGGCCTTCACGCTGCGGCCCGACGACGTCATCGAAATCAAGGCCGCGGAACACAAGATCACGCTGATCCGCGCGCCGGAAAAGAACTTCTACGCGATCCTCCGGGAAAAATTGAAGTGGGGAGAAGGCTGACTTACCTCGCGACGGCGCTCGGGGCTGTCGCGTGTGCCGCTGCCGCCCTTCCCGCTTTCGCCCAGCCCGATACCCTGTGGACGAGTTGGCGGGTTGGTGCGTTGGTGCGCGCGCTCGCGGTCCAAGGCGAATCGATCTGGATCGGCACCACCAACGGCGTGATGAAGTTTCACATCCCCACCGAGCGCCACACGGTCTACACCACCAAGCACGGACTGCTGAGCAATGTCGTCCTCGGGATCACGATCGCGCCCGACAACGCAACCTGGATCGGCACGTACGGCGGGGGACTGACCCGCTTCGACGGCAAGGACCGGTGGACCACGTACACGCCCTACGGCGTCGGCGCGACCGGCGACTACCGATCCTCGTACGTCCGGTACAAACCCGGCGACGGGTTGGGGGACCTGTGGGTGTATCAGACCTTGTTTCTACCGAACGGAACGATGTGGGCGGCCACCTGGAAAGGCGCCAGCCGCTTTAACGGAAAGACGTTCACCACCTACTCGACCGGCGACGGGTTGGTCGACAAGTGGGTGTACTCCATGGCGGTCGACCGGGACGGGCGGTTCTGGTTCGGGACCGAGGGCGGAGTCACGATGTACGACGGACGCAAGTGGACCAGTTGGACGCACCGCGACGGGTTGGGCGCGGAGATTCCGCGCGCTGCGGACGGTCCCGGACCATATGCGCCGAGCCCGCACCACGGACAATCCGAAAAAGCGATCTCCGACTACAACCCCAACTACGTGCTGGCGACGGCGATCGACGGCGCCCAGAACAAATGGTTCGGGACGTGGGGCGGCGGACTCTCGCGCTTCGACGGCGCGCAATGGGTGACCTTTACCGCCACCGACGGCCTCGCGGGCAACGTGGTCAACGCGCTCGCGTTCGACCGCCGCGGCGTCCTGTGGATCGGCACCGACGCGGGCGTGAGTCGCGTGGATCCCCGCGACTGTTCAGCGGCCAAGCGCGAGAGCCGTTCACCCGGATCGAGGCCGTCGCTGACGTGCCGTTTCACCACCTTCACCACGTTGGACGGACTTTATCACGACGCGGTGTACGCGGTCGCCGTCGACGGAACCGGGGCCAAGTGGTTCGGCACGTACGGCGGCGTCAGCCGGTACACCGGCCCCTGAAATCGCTTCGCGCTAGGCCGAAAGGCCCATCTGCCCTCTGACTCACCGGGTCTTCTAGCCCGGTGCAGGATGTTTCCCGTTGACTTCCCGAAGGCCCCTCAGATACGATGGGCACTCTGTCGTTGTCCTGATTGTGCCAGCGGAGCGTTTCCATGAGTCACCCCCAACACGGGTATTGTATTGTCGTCGTCGGGGCCGGACCGGCCGGGATGTCGGCGGCGGCCCAATTTTCCAAAAACGGCTCCCAAGTCGTGATCCTGAACCGAGACTGCAAGGTTGGCGGCCTCGCGGAATACGGCATTTTCCCCAGCAAACACCGTCTCCGTACCGGTCTTCAGAAAACCTACCGAGAGATCCTCTCTCGGCCCAACGTGGTCTATTTCGGCAACGCCAGCGTGGGCCGAGACAAAGACCTGACAGTGGACGAACTGCTCGCGCTCGGTCCCGACGCCATCGTGTTCGCCACCGGCGCCCAGGGGACCAAGACCATCGGCGTCGACGGTGACGGCGCCGCAGGCGTCTTCCACGCAAAAGACCTCGTCTACCATTACAATCAGCTTCCGGGTTTCTCCCAACGTCCCTTCGACGTGGGCGAGCGGGTCTGCGTGATCGGAATCGGGGACGTGATGGTCGACATTGCGCACTGGTTGATCCGTTACAAGAAGGTGCGGGAAGTCACCGCCGTCGTCCGCCGAGGCCCGGCCGAGCGAAAGTACAACCCCAAAGAAATGCACTCCGTCTGCGCCAACATCGACAAAGACGCCCTGGCCCGCGAGTTCTCGCGGATCCGCGCGCGCTTGGAAGCGGTGGGCCAGCATCCCGATCAGATCCTGACCGACATGGTCGGAGAATTCAAAAAATGCGATCCCGCCGTCAGCGGAACTATGATGCGGTTCAGGTTCTTGTCCTCGCCCCGCCGCGTGCGGGTCACGAACGCGAACCGCGTTCGGGCGTTGGAGGTCGAGAACACCTTCCTGGAGAAAAAGGGTGACGACACCGCGGCCCGTGGGACGGGCACCTTCGACGAGATCCCCTGCGACAGCGTGGTGTTCGCGGTGGGCGACTGCGTGGACGAAACCGTGGGCCTGCCCTACAAGAACGGCATGTTCATGACCAACCCAACGCCATCCGGCAACGAGCCGGATGACTCCTGGTTTCAGGTCTTCGACCCGTCAACCGGCAAGGTCATGGACGGAATCTTCGTTACCGGCTGGGCTCGAAAGGCCAGCGAAGGACTCGTGGGCATCGCGAAACGCGACGGAGAGTGGTGCGCGGAGGTGGTTCAGCGCTACCTCGCGTCCCGGCCGAGCCGCCCCGAAGCCTCGCTGAACGCGTTCAACCGGAAGCTCAGAACCTTACTGGAGTCCCGCCAGCCCGACCTCGTGACCAAGGAGGACTTGCAGGTCCTGAGCGAGGTGGAACGGGAAGAAGCCGCCAAAGCCGGACTCGAAGAGTTCAAGTTTCCGACCAATCCCGAGATGATCGCCGCGATCCGCCGCCGTCGCAGTCACGTGAGCGGAGCGGAATGCGCCCCAGCCTGAGGCGGATGCGTGTCCTCCGCTCCTGAGTCGGGCGGCCGCACCGCCCCCGACGACGATCCGATCGCAGCCGCGCTGAGTAAGTTTCTTCCCGCCTTCCCTGAAGGTCCGCGCGCGATCGAGCGCGTGGACCTCGACCACGCCTTGGATCGCATCACGGCGGCCGAGGTCACCGCAGGGACCGACTCGCCGCCCTACTCCCGGTCGATCGTGGAAGGTTACCTGGTGAACCCGGAAGAGACCCGCGCAGCGTCGTCGACCGCGCCGGTTACCTTTACGATCGCGGGCGTGATCCACCCCGGAGACCCCGCGCCCACCGCCCTGCCGCCCAATGCGGTTTGGGAGGTCTTCACCGGGAGCGCGATCCCTCCCGGCCGGTGGGGCGTGATCCGCCAGTGGGATGCGACGCGAACCGGAGCGCGCGTGGCCTGCACCGCCCCCATTCAGGAGGGGGCCAACATCGAGGCGCAGGGTTGCGACCTGTCGCGAGGGACCGCGGTGGTGCCGAAGGGCGCGCTGCTTGGTCCCGACCAGATCTCATTGGTGGCAGGCCAAGGACTGGACACCATCCCGGTAGCGGCGAAGCCCATCGTGGGCATCTTCGGGTCCGGGAACGAGGTGATCCCTCATACCGCCAGGCTTACACCGGGCGCGATATGGGACTGCAACACCCCCGCCCTCGCGGCCTTCGTCCAGCGGGAAGGCGGAATCCCCAAGCCCTACGGGATCGTGCGGGACGACTTCGAGGCGTTCGTGCGTGCGGTGACAGCCGCCCTCCCCCATTGCGCAATGATCGTCATTGCGGGGGGAACCGCGGTGGGCGGGCGAGAATTCGTGAAAGATCTGGTTGCGGCGTTGGGATCGCCGGGGGTGTTGGTCAACGGCGTGCCGATGCGATCCGGGAAACCCCTCATCATGGGCGTGGTCGGCGAGATCCCCATCGTCTGTGTGGCCGGCCACCCGCCCGAAGCGCTTCGCGGCTTCCGCCTCTTCGGCGTCCCTGCGTTGGCTCGTTTGCTCGGCAGAATCGCCTAACAGGCTGCTGAAAAAGTCCGTCTGCGGCGTTGCTTCGCGATCCGCAAGGAAGGAGATTTTCAGCCGCTCCTTCGGAGCGGTCCGGATTCTCGGTCGTCGGAAATCCTCACGTACGACCCAGTACGCTGCGGTTTCCTCCGCCCTGCGGCCTTGCAGCCGGATCTTTTTGAGCAGCCTGTCAAGCCGGTCAGCGACCTGCTAAGGAGCGACGACCGCCGCGGCGGTCGGGTTAACCCGAGCTCGTCACGAACAGCTTGATTTTGGTTCGATCCTCGTCCGTCATCCCCACGAACTGGATCCCCATGCCCACCGCCTCTTGGTGCCAAACCACGGTGCCTTCACCGGTGATCGGCTTATCCCAAGGGTTGTTGGTAAGCAGAAAGCTGAACGTGACCCGAGCGCCAGGCGGAAGGGGGTTCCGGGCGTCGACGAACAAGCCTTGCTCGCTCAAATCCGTCATCCGCGCGGTCATCGGAGGGCTATCGCTGGCATAACAAATTTCGACGAGGTGCGGGATGCGGGGAACGCGGCGCCGGTCTGACGAGTCCATATCGTCTTCCTCCAACAAGTGGCCGACGAGCCCAATCGTCGCTAAGTGTAGCACACAAAAACAGGATATCGCTCCGGCGCCGCGGGTCCCGTCCGTACCGTCTATCGGCGCTCCCGAAGGTCAAACCCGCGAGCGTGCCCGGATTCCGCCGTCCGCCCGCGGGAATCGCGGTGCGGAGCTCGGACACGAGCGTCCGTCCGAGGGGCCGCCACGCGGCGATCAGGCCTGACCACGTTGCGACGTTCAGCCTCGTCTCCGGTTCGGAACTGACGGCCACGGTGCTCCGTATCCGGCGCGAATACGCGACCCGGGGCCAGCGAACGAATGCCGTGTCGAACCCTGGCGTGCGGCGGAGGAACGCGGTGCGGGCGGACAATCGGGCCCTGGAAGGTCCACGCATCCGCGTACACCCAAAACCGCGGGTCAGAACCGATACTCACGTGTAGGCTTGCCGGCGTCCACGCCACGATCGGACCGGAGACGATCCAGGTGACCCGAGCCGGCGCCCAGACTGTTCCGGGGATCCACACCCAGCCCAAGCGACGCGACCACGTCCATTCGCCGTAGTGAAACGGCCCGTCTCCCCACGGATCAGCCGACACCCAGACCCAGCCGCCTTGCCACGCCCAGTGCCCCCGCCAGTACGGCCGCCAGTCCGCCTCGACGTACGGCACCCATACGCGGCCGTACGGCGGTTCCCAGCCCCACTCACCGTACCGATCGAGCTGGCCGAGGTCAGGAGGCCCGGGCCGGACGCCGTCGTCGTGGGCTGACGCAAAACCAGTGGCGCCTGCCAACACGAACCCGATCACCACCAAACCGGCTAGAAGTTTCTTTGTCATGGCCGTCCCTCCATTGGCGATTCGTTTCTTCGCAGACTCGCCAAGTTAGACGGTGACGCCGGAACATTATTCAGGGCAAAGAGAGTTGAACGCCGGCCGCTTCAGGATCAGGCAGACCAGGGCAGGATCAGGGATTGACCGGTTTCACTTCTCCCCGGCGGAACATGCTTTGCACGAGCGCGATGGTTTCATCCTGCGCCAGCGCATGGGTACGCTTCCACCCGCCCTTCACCTTCTGATAGACCTCGACCACGCCACGTTCCACCACGCGATCGTATTGAGCGAACACCAACGCGTACTCCTTGTACAGGCCACGGGCAACGATCGCTTTCTCGCCGTACCCGGCGTAGGTCCTCTGGTTCAATCTGCGCATGTTCGGATCTTCCACCATCCGTTTGATCTGAGGATAATCCTCCTCCACGAAGTTTTCGCGGAGCCACTCGGGATCAGCCGCCCGAAAGGCCGCAAAATCAGACGCCGAGGCCTGCTCCGGCGTTTTCCAATTGGCTTCGCGTCTTGTCTTCACCGGTGCCACTTTGATCGGCGGTTCGTACACTCGCCCGGGCAGGATGATCTCGACGATTTCTTCGGGTGATTTGCCCTTGACCATCGACGCCTCGCTGGGCAGCAGCGAGGCCTTGGCTCGGAATGCGATTGCGGGGTCCTCCTCCGCGCTGCGACCAACCGATGGGGTCACGATCACCGGCAACAGACCGACCAGGGCCGCAAGCGCGGCCGACGTGAGACGACGGTTCATGGTGTTATCCTCGTTGGTGAGCTAGAACGTACCCGACAATGCAACGATCAACACGCCGCCGGCGTGGGACGGACCGCCGACCACGATGGCGTTGTTGTTCGAGATTCGCACCGTGGTATCCAAAATGCGTTTCGAGCCTTCGGTAATCGTGACCAGGAGTTCCAGCCTTCCGTCGGACAGCCCGTAGGGATACAGGTCCAGAGTCCGCCCTCCGGGCAGCGGCAGGGCGTGCTTAGCGCCGAGCTTGGTCGACAGGGGATGCGTCTCGAGGAGTCGATAGTTGGTGAAGGTCAGCGACGAAAGTTGTGAGCGAAGTCTGGCCAGCGCGGGGTCGACCGCGGTTCCTTGGTTGGACGCGTGAATGACTTGGACGGTCAGACTGATCGGCGTCTGCGAGAATCCGTCGCTCGCGCCGGAACACGCCAGCATCAACGCGATGCCGATCAACCGCCGCGTCAACCGGCATCTCATATGGG
Organism: Nitrospirota bacterium; assembly: GCA_040757335.1. Taxonomy (NCBI): domain Bacteria; kingdom Pseudomonadati; phylum Nitrospirota; species Nitrospirota bacterium. The sequence continues at coordinate 407,562 of JBFLXB010000001.1, forward strand.
CGTCAATCCGGGGTCCGACGGTTCTTCGGTTTCCGACAACCAGATGATGGCGGTCCGACCGCCGTCGGTGGTGAACACCATCACGGACCCCGCCGCGTCCAACCGGTCGATCTCCACCAGGCGCTCGGGGACCGGGGCTTGCCACACACCGACCCCCAAACCAACCCCGATGATCAGCGCCACCAGCGCCGCGGCGCCCGCAAAGACCGGCCAGGGATGAACCCACCGTGCGACATCATAGAAGAGCCTGCCACGGGGTGTCAAGCGCCCGGCGTCTCGCCGTGCGGCCGGCGCGGCCGCCGGCGGCCACGCAATGGCTGAAAGGTCTCGCGTCGCCTCGCTCGCGACCGTCTCGCGGAGGGCCGTTCCCCACTCCCGATACGCGGCAACGGCGGCTCGACAGCGCCCGCAGCCGGCGAGATGCCGCTCGACCGTCGATCGGTCGGTTCCGAAGAGTTCGCCGTCGACGAACGCACCCAGAAACGGGTCGACCGCGTCGCAGTCATCCGACGCGATCATCACGGGCTCATCGGTCATGGTGCTCCGTCAACAACGTGCGTAACCGCTTTCTGGCGTAGTGCAACCGCGACATCACCGTGCCCACGGCGCACTCCATGGTCTTGGCGATCTCCTCGTACGACATGCCTTCGACTTCCCGGAGCACGATCGCGGCGCGCTGCTCAGGCGTCAGAACCCGCAGGGCCTCCAGGATCGCCCGGCCCAGTTCCTTCCTCGCGACGCCCCGGTCAGGCGCCTCCAGCGCGGCGGTCAACCGCACTCCCTCGGGCGGATCGTCTTCCTCACCGCGCGAATCGTCGTAAGACGACGCCACGATCCGGTGCTCGGCCTTTCGAAGGTGGTCCAGGCACACGTTGGTCACGATTCGGCGCAACCAGGTCGAAAATTTGGCATCGCCGCGGAACGACCCGAGATTCTGATACGCGCGCAGGAACGCCTCCTGGGTCAGGTCCATCGCGGTCTCGTGGTGGTTTACGATGCCGTATGCCACTTGGTACATCCGCCCCCGATACCGGGTGACCAGTTCCCCAAAGGCGTCCGCGTCGCCGCGCTGCGCCCGAACCACCGACGCGTGGTCATCCGGCGGGTCTTGCGATGCGTTTTGGCCCGGCACCCCTCTGCTCGCGGGTACGCCCGACTCGGTCGGCAAACTAGACGTGACCGAGGCGCTCCGCATTCATGCGCGCCGCAACCCGTCGGTCCGGGACCAGTCGTTTGACGATGCGGCGACCGCGCTCCGCGACGCAGGCCTCCAGGAGGCCCCTGGCCTCACGGATGAGCTCCGGCCCGGCGGACAAGCGCGGCCGCAAGGCCTCCGGCATCCGCAGGGCCTGCCGGAGCAGCGCGTGAACTCCCGCAGTCATGGGAAAACCGGCCGGGGGCCCGGAGGCTCCGACCGATTGATTCGCGTAACACCCTTCGCACACGGTGCCACCCAGTTGAGGCACGAACACCCACCGCGGCGAGCCGGAAGCCTGCGGAGTGCCGCCGTGGCGCCCGACCAGGCACCGGTCCACGCGGGGCTGATAGCCCGCGGTCTGCAGAAGCGACAGGAGATACCAGAACACCCGGCGGTCGCCGTCCTCCCCGGCCTCCAGGGCTTGCAGTGCCTTGAGCAGGAGCGCGAAGGCGTCGCCGGCCGGCTGCTCTTCGGGTAAGAGCCTCCTCGCCGCATTGGCCATGGCCGCGGCGTTCATCAGCGCGTCGAGGTCGTCCCGTAGCCGCTGGAACGAATGGATCGAGTCGAAGTAATTCACGCTCCGAAGCACGGTGGCGCGGCGCTCGAACAGGATGGCGTGGCCATACGTGAACGGTTGGATCGCGCCGCCGAACCGGCTCTTCATGCGGCGGGCGCCCTTGGCCACACCCTTGAGGACGCCGCGTTCCAGGGTCAGGAAAGTGATGAGCGTGTCGGCTTCTCCCAGCTTCTGTCCCGCCAACACGATAGCCTGACAGTCAACGAGCATGCAAGGTTACGACATGAGTTGGTGCAACAATAGCGTGGCCAGACCCAGGTAGATCACGAGCCCCGTGATGTCGTTGGCCGCGGTCACGAAAGGGCCCGACGAAATCGCGGGATCGACGCCGATCTTCTTGAGCACGATCGGCATCAGGGTTCCCATAATGGCGGCCACCGTGATGGCGGCGAACATCGCCAGGCCGACCACCATGCCGAGCGTCGCCGGACCGTGCCAGAAGTACGCGACAGCGCCCACGATGGCCCCGCAGATCGTCCCCATCATCAGACCGACCGTGAGCTCTTTGAGAAACACGGCACCGATCTCGGCGGCCTCGATGCGCCCCATCGCCAGCCCCCGCACCATCAGCGTGGAAGTTTGCAACCCGACGTTTCCGCCCATCGCGGTGATCACCGGGATGAAGCTGGCGAGCGCGATCACTTCCCGGATCGCCGGGCGGAAGAACCACAGGAACACCCCGGTGATCAGCCCGCCCACCAGACTGGTGAGCAGCCACGGCATACGCATCCTGGCGGCACGGATACTGGACATTTGAAGCAGGTCCGCCTCGGTGGCGCCGGCCAGCTTCAGAATGTCCTCGGTCGCTTCCTCGCGGATCACGTCCACCACGTCGTCCACCGTGATGATCCCGACCAGGATATTGTCCTTGTCCACCACCGGGACGGCCAGGATATTGTACTTGGCGACGATCTTCGCCACCTCTTCCTGATCCATGTCGGTGACCACGCTGATCACGTCGGCGGTCATGATTTTTTTGAGCGGCGTGCCCGGTGCCACGACCAGCAACTGGCGCAAAGACACCACCCCGACCAGCCGCCCCGCGTCGTCCGTCACGTAGAGGTAAAAGACCATCTGCTTGGCCGAGGTCTCCTGGAGATGCGCAATGGCGTCTTTGACCGTCGTGTCCTCGTGCAGCGACACGAAGTCCGTGGTCATGATGCCGCCCGCCGTCTCTTCCGGATACTGCAAGAGGCCTTTGACGTCGCTGGACTCGTCGGCCTTCATGAGGTGCAGGATTTCCTGCGCCTTCTCTTCGGGCAGATTGCCGAGAATATCCGCCACGTCGTCGGAAGCCAGTTCGCGGAGCACCACCACCACGTCGTGCGGCGGCATGTCCGACAACAATGGGCTGATGGTCTCGGGTTCGCTTTCGCTGAGCACGGCGGCCCTGGCTTTGACGTCCCTGACCAATTCGAACACCGTGCGTCGCTCCTGCGGCGTCGCCAGGCGATGGATGACCTGGGCGAGATCCGCGGGCCGCATCTTGTTGACCATGTTGGACAGGTGCGTGATGGCCCCCCGGCGCAGGAACTTCCGGAGCGTCTCGACGATCATGTCGAACGTCGCGTCGGTCACGTGTACCCCAACTCGCCGAGCTGCCGCGCGTCCTGTCGCCACTGCGGTTCGACCGTCACCCACAGCGCGAGGTACACGCGGCACCCGAGCAACCGTTCGAGCTCCAGGCGCGCTTGTTCGCCCACCTGCTTCATCATGGACCCGCCGGCGCCGATCACGATGGCCTTTTGCGATGCCTTTTCCACCAAGACCTGCGCGCGGATGCGAACCAACTTGGCGTCCGGGTCTTCCGCGAACTCCTCGACCCGCACCGCCACGGCATGCGGAACCTCTTCGCGGGTTCGCTGGAGGATCGCTTCGCGAATCCATTCCGCCGCCAGGGTCCGGACCGCCTGATCGGTATATTCGTCCTTCGGGTAGTGCGCCTCGGCGTGCGGCAGACGCTGGACGAACACGCGCACAAGCGGGTCGAGCGTGTCATCGGACAGCGCCGAGATCGGCACGATCTCCGCAAAGTCCCGCACCCTGCGGCACTCGTCGATCAGCGGCAACAGCGCGGGCTTCTTGACGCGATCCACCTTGTTGATCACCAACACGATCGGAACCTTGCGCGCTCCCACGAACTCGAGCACCGCGCGATCTCCGGGCCGCCAGCCTTCCGTCGCGTCGATCAGCACCGCGATCACGTCCGCGTCGTCCAGCGCTCCGCGCGCCGCGCGGATCATGGCCTCGTTGAGCAGGTGCCGCGGCCTGTGGATGCCCGGCGTGTCGATGAAGATCAATTCCGCGTCAGGCTGGTGGAGAATTCCCACCACGCGCGTGCGGGTCGTCTGCGGGACCGGGGACACGATCGCGACTTTCTCCCCGACCAGGCGGTTGATCAACGTGGATTTGCCCACGTTGGGCCTGCCCACCAGGGCGATCACGCCGCTTCGAAACGCGCGCGATGCCGTGGGCGCGGAGTCGGACGCTCGTACCGACGAGGCGCTCACGGCGTTCTCGTGTCTTCCGTGGACGGGAAGTAGTACACGGTCTCCCCCTTGCGACCCATTCCAAGCCGCTCGCGCGCGATCGACTCGATCGTGAGCGGATCGGACTTCAGGTGCGCGATGTCGTTGCGCAGCGCGGCGTTCTCGGCCTCGATCCTCGCGATGTCGCGCTTGAGATTTCGCTGATGATCCGCCATGCCGGCCACGCGCCACAACCCGCGTTCACCGAACAGCAGCGCGCCGACGAGGGCCACGACCAGCGGCACACCCACCGCCAAGGTGATCGAGCGCCCGACCCGTTGGCGACGCTCGGCCTCGGCCTTGCGTCGATTCGCCCGCGCCCACGAGCCCCCGCGGTGCACCCGGGTCGGCTTGGGACGCCAGTCGGTGCCGCCCCCTGAGACCGTGCGTCTCACCGCCGTTTTCCTCTGATCCCCCGTCCGCCCACGTACAAATCCGAGGCGTCGAAACGGGCCGCTTCGGCCAGATCCTCCTCGAGCCGCAGCAACTGGTTGTACTTGGCCACCCGGTCGGTCCGCGACAACGAGCCGGTCTTGATCTGACCCGCGTTGACCCCCACGGCAAGATCAGCGATCGTGGTGTCTTCGGTCTCACCCGACCGGTGAGAGATAATCACTCCGTAGCTGGCCCTTTGCGCCAACTCAACGGTCTCCAGGGTTTCCGTGACGGTCCCGATTTGGTTGAGCTTGACCAGGATCGCGTTCGCGCAACCCTCCGCGATTCCTCGAGCCAGCAGCTCGGCATTGGTGACGAACAGGTCGTCGCCCACGAGTCGGACCCGGCCCCCCAGGCGCTCGGTCAACAGGCGCCACCCCTTCCAGTCGTTCTCCGCCATGCCGTCCTCGATCGACACGATCGGGAACCGGTCGAGCAACCCCTCGTACCAATCCACCAGGTGCTCGGCCGACCGCTCCACCTTCTTGCCCCCGGCCCGAAACAGGTATTTCCCCTTGGAATACAGCTCGCTGGAGGCCACGTCCAACGCCAGCGCCACGTCGCGACCCACCTCGTACCCGGCCTCGCCGATCGCGCGGACGACCATGGTCAAGGCCTCTTCGTTCGAGCCCAGTCGCGGCGCGAACCCGCCTTCGTCTCCGACCGCCGTGGTGTGACCGCTCTTCTTGAGCACGTCTTTGAGCGCGTGAAACACCTCGGCGCCCCAGCGGAGCGCTTCACCGAACGATCCGGCGCCGCGGGGGACGATCATGAATTCCTGCAGGTCGATCCCATTGTCCGCGTGCGCGCCGCCGTTCAAGATGTTCATCAGGGGTACGGGCAGCCGACGGGCCCGGACCCCTCCCACGTATCGGTACAGCGGCACCCCCTGTTCCGCCGCGGCCGCGTGCAGGACCGCGAGCGAGACGGCCAGGATCGCGTTGGCGCCCAGCTTGTGTTTGGTCGGCGTGCCGTCCATGTCGATCATCGCGCGGTCGATCACGGCCTGCTCCGAGGCTTCGTAGCCCACCAGCACCGGGCCGATCGTCTCGTTGATCTGCCGAACTGCCTTGAGCACGCCTTTGCCGCGAAACCGCTTGGCGTCGCCGTCCCGCAGCTCCAAGGCCTCGCGCTCGCCCGTCGAGGCGCCGGACGGCACGGCCGCGCGCCCGCCCGCGCCGCTCTGCAGCACCACCTCGGCCTCCACGGTCGGCATCCCGCGGGAGTCTATGATTTCGCGCCCGAATACCTGAATGATTTCGCTCATCCTAAGGTTCCCTCTCTTAGGAGCCTGTCCATGAACGGTCATCTGCGGCGTTGCCGCTGCGCATCCGCTCCTCACGTACGCACTTAGTACGCTGCGGTGCGGTGCTCGCGGCGCCTTGCATCTGACTCGTTCCTGAACAGGCTCGACGGTGTCGGGTCACCAACAACGTAAAAGCACCTCGGGCGTAATCCATCGCTGTTACGTGTCGGACTGGCGCACTTCGCCCTCGAATTCCCAGTCCTCTCGGTGTTTGTGGCAATCCTTGCACGCTTTGCCGGCCATCGGCAATTTTTTGTGCGGAGGCTCGATCTTGACCGGATCGTGGCACTGCGTGCAGAACCGATCGGGCAGCTTGGCCTTGAACGGTCCACGCAGGTCCTCTTCGCTGTCTATAAAATGCGCGACGAACATCCCCAGCCCCCGCGCCTGCGCTTCCAGCACGCCCAGCGGCCCGGGACCCGAGTGGCACATGATGCAGTCGGGATGATCCTCTTCCGCGCCGGACACCTTCCACCCCTTGCCGGGACGTTCCATTTCGTGGCACGAAACACAGAACGCCGGACTGCGCTCCAGCGCCCGTCCGCCGGTCGAGAGCCCGATACCAATGAGCACCGCCGCGGTTGGAATCACCACCCATCGCCACCTCATGGCGCGAGACGCGCCTTGAGCAACTCGTTGACCTTGGCCGGGTTCGCCTTCCCCTGCGTGCGTTTCATCACCTGCCCGACGAAAAACCCAAAGAGTTTGTCTTTCCCGGAACGGTATTGCTCCAGCTCTTTGGGGCTGTCCGCGAGCACCTGGTCGATCACCGCGGCAAGTTCCCCGGCATCGCTGACTTGCGTCAGGCCTTTCGCCGCCACCACCGCGTCGGGTTCCGCTCCCGTGCGGTACATCTCCTCGAACACGGTCTTGGCGATCTTGCCGCTGATGGTCCCGTTCTCCATCAGCGCGAACAACGCCGCGAGCGACTTGGGCGTCACTCGGCAGGCCTCGATCTCGAGGCCGTCGGCGTTGAGCAACGCCAGCAGCTCGCTCATGATCCAGTTGGCTGCGGCCTTGGCCGGTCCGCCCTGCCGAACCACGGCCTCGTAATACTCCGCCAGCGCGCGGCTCCCGGTCAACACGGTCGCGTCATAGCTGGACAACCCGTATTGCGCGGCGAACCGCGCCCGCTTGGCCTCGGGTAGCTCGGGCAGGCCGGTCCGGATCTCCTCGATCCACGCGGCCGGCGGGGCAAGCGGGACCAGGTCGGGTTCCGGAAAGTATCGGTAGTCGTGGGCGTCTTCCTTGGTCCGCATCGACGCCGTGACCCCGCGCTGGGGATCGAAGAGCCTGGTTTCCTGCACGATGCGCTGCCCCGATTCCACTTGGTCGATCTGGCGCTGCACCTCGTATTCAATCGCGCGTTTCACGTATCGGAACGAGTTGATGTTCTTCAACTCCACCCGCGTGCCGTAGGTCTCGCTGCCCAGGGGCCGGATCGACACGTTGGCGTCGCAACGAAAGCTGCCTTCTTCCATGTTGCCGTCGCAGATGCCGAGATACACGACCAATTCGCGCAGCGTTTTCAGATAGGCCACGGCTTCGTCGGAGGAGCGCAGGTCGGGTGCGCTCACGATCTCCAGCAACGGCGTGCCCGCGCGGTTCAAGTCCACGTGGCTCTCGCCGTCGCCGATATCGTGGAGATTCTTGCCCGCGTCCTCTTCCAGGTGCGCGCGGATCAAACTGACGCGCTTGGTCCCGCCGTCCAGCGCCACCTCCAGCCAACCCCCTTCGCAGATCGGCAACTCGTATTGGGAGATCTGGTACCCCTTGGGCAAGTCCGGGTAAAAGTAATTTTTGCGGGCGAAACGGCTGGTGTCCGCGATGTGCGCGTTCACGGCGAGGCCGAGACGGATCGCGAACTCGACCGCACGGCGGTTCACCACCGGCAACACCCCAGGCATCCCCAAGCACACCGGGCACACTTGGGTGTTCGCGGCGGACCCGAAGGTGGTCGAACATCCGCAAAACATCTTTGATCGCGTGAGGAGCTGGGCGTGGACTTCCAACCCGATCACGGTTTCGTACGCGGTCTTGGTCGCGGTAGCGCTCGTGGTCATCGATGTTCCTCCTTCCCCCCTTGCGGGGGAAGGTCGGGATGGGGGGAGGTCTCGATCTGGATCACGATAGCTCCACCGTCCCCCCACCTCAGTCCTCCCCCGCCAGGGGGGAGGAAGCAACCTGATAGTATCCTCATGCCAATTCTCTCGCTTCGCTTACAGCGTCGGCTTTCGGTCTCTCCACTCCGTCGCGCCCTCGTAGGCAGCGGCCGCACGCAGGATCGTGGCCTCCGCGAACGGTTTGCCGATCAGTTGAAGCCCGATCGGCAAACCCTCAGTCGAGAACCCGCACGGCAGCGACAGCGCGGGCACGCCGGCGAGATTCACGGAGATGGTGAAGATATCCGACAGGTACATCTGCAACGGGTCCTGCGTCTTCTCGCCGATTCGGAACGCGGGCGTAGGCGCGGTGGGTGTGGCGATCACGTCCACTCGCTCGAAGACCCGGTCGAAATCGCGCTTGATCAACGTGCGCACGCGCTGAGCCTTGGCGTAATAGGCGTCGTAGTAGCCGGAGGACAATGCGTATGTGCCGAGCATGATCCGGCGCTTGACCTCCGGACCGAACCCTTCGGCGCGGGTCCGGAAGTACAGGTCCATCAGGTTCGCCGGGGACTTGGCTCGAAAGCCGTATTTGACCCCGTCGTAGCGCGCGAGGTTGGAGCTGGCTTCGGCCGTGGCGAGCAGGTAGTACACCGCCACCGCGTACTCGGTGTGGGGCAGCGAGACTTCTTCGATCGTCGCGCCCTCGCGCTCCAGCACGCGAACCGCGGCCTTCACCGATTCCTCGACCGCGCGATCCATCCCGGGGACGAAGTACTCCTTGGGCACGCCGACGCGCAGGCCCCGCACGCCGGTCCTCAGGTCCGTGGTGTAATCGGGACGCGGGACATCGGCCGACGTGGAGTCGTTCGGGTCGTGGCCCGCGACCGCGTTCAGCAACAACGCGCAGTCCTCCACGTCTTTGGCGAACGGACCGATCTGATCGAGCGAGGATGCGAACGCCACCAGGCCGTAGCGGGACACCCGACCGTACGTGGGCTTGAGCCCGACCACGCCGCAGCATGCGGCGGGCTGGCGGATCGAGCCCCCGGTGTCGGACCCGAACGCACCCAGGCACGCGTCCGCGGCCACGGCCGCCGCGGATCCGCCACTCGACCCGCCGGGAATGCGGTCTCGGCTCCACGGGTTTTTGGTGACGCCGAACGCCGAGTTCTCGGTGGACGAGCCCATGGCGAACTCGTCCATGTTGGTCTTGCCCGCGAACACGGCGCCCGCGGACCGTAGGCGGTCCACCACCGTGGCGTCATAAGGCGGGACAAACCCCTCCAGGATCTTCGACGCGCACGTGGTCTTGATCCCGGTCGTGCACAGGTTGTCCTTCAGCGCGATCGGAATGCCGGTCAGGGCGGTCACGCCTTCGCCCGAAGCCAACCGTCGATCCGCTTCATCCGCCTGCTGGCGCGCCAAGTCGCGCGTGAGCAGCAGGTATGCGTGCAGGTCGGGCTCGACCGCCGCGATCCGGGATTCGATGCTCTGATACAGATCCCGCGCGCTGACTTGTCGCGCCTTCAACAGCTCGTGCGCCCGGTGGATCGTCAATTCGTAGAGCGCCTGCTCAGCCATCGGAGACCATTGCTCCCGTCTGCCGTTTGAGCCACGCCATGGCCTCGTCCGCGGTCGTGACCTCGCCCGCCAACTGCGCCTCGCGTACCAAGGCCAGGTACTTGCCCACGGTCGGTCCGGGCCTGATGCCGAACTCCGTCATGATCCGCCGGCCGTCGACCAACGGAGGCGGCAATCCCGTTCGCGCACGGTCGAGTTCCGCCAGCTTGGCGATCCGCCCGCGCATGGCGCGGTAGTTGGTCAGGTCCGGAGTTCCGGACGGCGGAACCGTGGCGGACCCGTCCGCCCACATCACCATCAAGAGCTGCTCCCCCGCCCGCCGGTCGGCGAAGAAGTAGCGTTCGATCGTGGAGTTCTTCATATCCTCGATGGCGCCGTGCACCAGCAACAGATGATGCGCCACCAGCCACGCGAGCCGTTCCGGATCGATATGCCACCCGGAGTCCCGCGGAAACTGCGACAATTTGACCCGCTCGCAGATCGCCCTCGCCATCCGCGCACCCACGTTGTCGTGGTTGTTGAAGCGAATGCGGTCGGTTCCGTCCTTCTCTGGGGTGGTAATGGTCACCGGCTTGGCCACGTCGTGCAGCAACACCGCGAAGATCACCTCGGCATCCGGACGCTTTTCCGGCCACTCCGACGCGAACTCCGGCGACCGCAACCGTTCGAGCGCCAACCGCGTGTGCGTCCACACGTCGCCCTCGGCGTGATAGTTGGTGGGCTGCGGGCAGCCCTTCATCGACAACAGTTCCGGCAACACCGCGGCGATCGCCCCGCTCGCGTCCCACAGATCCAACGCCTTCACCGGATCGCTCGCGAACGCGCGGACCAACTCCCGCCCCACGGTTTCCCTGGGCACCACGAACTCGCTGTTCCGCGTCGCGTTGATCTGAGGCATCAACCGCAAAAGCGAGTTCCACGTGTCCGCATCCCACTCGAACCCAAGCTGGCACGCGAGCCGCAGGCCGCGCAACATGCGCGAATAATCTTCGGCAAACCGCAGATCGGGGTTGCCGACCGCGCGCAACCGCCGGGCGCACAGGTCGCCCTTGCCTCCGTGGGGATCGACGAGCTCCCCGCTCACCACGTCCAGCGCCATCGCGTTGACGGTGTAGTCGCGCCGGCTCAAATCGTCCTCGACGCGCAGCAGGGGATCGGACTGGACCGTGAACTCGCGGTACGCCCCCGACAGACTCTCCGAGTGCTCCGTGCGCGGCAACGCGATATCGAAGGGCTCCTGGGGGTCGCCTCCCTCCGGGACGAACTTATAGACGCCGAACGTCTTGCCCACGAAGTTGACCCGTCCCAGGCCCCGGAGAAACCGCTCCAACGCGTCGCCCGGCACGCCCCGCACCACGAAGTCCAGGTCCTTGGTGTCGCGTCCCAACATCGCGTCCCGCACGGCGCCACCCACAAGGTAGACCTGGGCCTGCGGGAACCGCCGGGTGAGGGCGCCCAGGAACGCCAGTTGAGGTTGTTTGAGCGCTTCGATTTCCATTGTCTCCGAGCAGGCGGACGTCATCGAACCGGAAAGCCGGGGAACTTAGCCCTTGATCCGGTTCTTCTCATCGACCCTGATGATCGTCGGTTTGTAATTGGCCAACTCCTCCTGCGAGTAGTACTCGTAGCAGAAGATGATGATCTGGTCGCCGATCATGGCTTTGCGCGCCGTGGGCCCGTTCAGGCAGACGATGCCCGACCCGCGCGGCCCCGGGATCACGTAGGTCTCGAACCGTTCGCCGTTCTGCACGTTGGACACCATGATCTGCTCGTACGGGAGCATCCCCGACGCGTCGATCAGATTCTGATCCAGCGTCAGACTGCCTTCATAATCAATGTCCGCGCCGGTCACCGTGGCGCGATGAATCTTGGACCGCAGCATCAACCGCAGCATACGTTCGCTTCTCCAGGCCTCGGCAATACTCCTCTTTCAGGGCACTGATCCCCCGTTCGTGGTGAGCTTGTCGAACCACGTTCCACCCCGTTCACCACTGGGTCACTCGATGATCTTCGGCACACGGAAGCACCCTGAATCCGCGTCTGGTGCATTGACCAGCGCCTCGTCGCGCGCCAGCGACGGTTTCACCTCGTCCTCCCGCAAGACGTTCTGCATCGGGATCACGTGCGACGTCGGCTCCACATCCGACGTATCCACCCGATTGAGCGTTTCGACGTAGGTCAAGATCGACGAGAGCTGTCGGCCGAACAGGACCTTCTCCTCTTCGGAAACAGCCAGTCGCGCCAGCTTGGCGACGTGTTCCACTTGTTCGCGCGTGATCTCCACTACGCCAACTCCAGTCTCGCGAATTTGACCGCCAACTTCTTGGTCCCGGCCGAGCGAAACGCCACCACCACGCGGGCCTCGTCGCCTTCCCCTTCCGCGGTCTGGATCGTGCCCACGCCCCAAACCGGATGCCGGACGCGCGTGCCGATCGCAAACCCCGAGCGGTCCGGCTGGTCGCCGGGATCTTGATTATACGGGTTGAAGGGAACCGTTCGCCGCGAAAACGGGCGGTCGCCCAACGAGCGTCGCCATCCGCCGGTCTGCGAGTCCCGCGGCCTCCCCGCTTCCGCCTCCGAACGATCGTCCAGACCCACGGGGCATTTCAACTCGTCCGGAATCTCGTCGAGGAACCGCGACGGCGCGTTGAACTGCACCGAACCATACAGCCGCCGCAACCCCGTGTAGGTCAGATACAGTCGTTCCTTCGCGCGCGTCATGCCCACGTAACACAAACGCCGCTCTTCTTCCATCGCGTCCGGGTCCTGCAGCGAGCGCGAGTGGGGGAACAATCCCTCCTCCGCCCCCACGATGAACACCACCGGGAACTCCAATCCCTTGGCGGAGTGGAGCGTCATCAGCGGCACCGCGCCGTCCGCCGAGGTCAACGCATCCGTGTCGGACACCAACGCGACGCGGTCGAGAAAGGCGGTCAGGGGCGAGGAGCGTTGTTCGTCGCTGGTTGTTGGTTGTCCGGTCAACGGAGAGCGATCAACCGACAACGTCTCTTTACCATATTCCTCTTCGAATTCCTCGACCGCCGAGAAGAGTTCCTGGATGTTCTCGATCCGGGACTCCGCCTCGGCTCCGAACTCTGCGCGCAACGTTTCGATGTAGCGGGTCCGCTCCAACACCGCGGTCAGCAACGCGGCCAGCGACGTCCGGCCCGCCAGTTCCCGCAAGCCGTCACACAACGTCAGAAACCGCTCGATCGCCCGCCGCGAGCTCGCGACCAGGCGGTCGGGATCGCCGGCGACCTTGCCCAGCGCGTCCGACCACGACACGCCGTTCTCCGCGGCGTACTCGTCGATGCGCTCCACGGCGGTGGCTCCGATCCCGCGGGCCGGCACGTTGATGATGCGCTTGAGGCTCACCCCGTCCGCGGGATTCGCGATCACCCGCAGGTACGCTACCACGTCCTTGATCTCCTTGCGCTCGTAGAACCGCAGCCCGCCCACGATCACGTAGGGAATGCCGTCGTTGCGCAGCCGCTCTTCCAATGCGCGCGACTGGGCGTTGGTGCGATAGAGCACGGCGAAATCGCGGTAGACCTTGCCCGCCCGCAGATGTTCGCGCAGCGCGCGGCACAGATATCCGGCTTCGGCCTCGTCGTCGGACAGACGCGCAACCGTGATCTTCTCCCCACCCAGACGATCGGTCCACAAGCGCTTGGGCTTGCGCGACGGGTTGCGCTCGACCACTGCGGAGGCGGCGTCCAGGATCGCCTGGGTGGAACGGTAGTTCTGCTCCAGGGTGACGACCGCCGCGTTGGGGAAGTCCTTTTCGAACTCCAGGATGTTGCGCACGTCGGCGCCGCGAAACGCGTAGATGCTCTGATCGTCGTCGCCCACCACGCACAGATTGGCCCGCTCGCCGGCCAGCAGGCGAATCAACCGATACTGCGCGAAATTGGTGTCCTGATACTCGTCCACCAGCAGGTAGCGAAATTGCCGCTGGTACCCGGCGAGCACGTCCGGAACCCGTTCGAACAGCGCCACGGTCTGCATGAGCAAATCGTCAAAGTCCCAGGCCCCCGCGTCCCGCAGCCGATCCTGGTAGAGCCGGTAGGTGCGGGCCGCCGCGTCGTCCATGCCGAAGGGCTGGGCGTCGGCCCGAAAGGACTCCGGCGTCGCGAGCGCATTCTTGAGGTCGGAGATTCGCCGCGCGATCGCCTGCGGTTTGTACACGTCTTCGTTGATGCCGAGCGCCCGCACGCACTCGCGGATCAAGGTCGTCTGATCGCCCGCGTCGTAGATGACGAATTCCCGCGGGTAACCGAGGCGCTCCGCGTGCGTTCGAAGGATTCTGACGCAGGCCGAGTGAAACGTGCTCACCCACACCCCGCGGCCCGCAGGGCCGAGGAGACGCTCCACCCGGTCCTTCATCTCCCCCGCGGCTTTGTTCGTGAACGTGACGGCCAGAATCTGGGCCGGATGCGCCCGTTGCGAGGCGATCAGGTGCGCGATCCGATACGTAATCACGCGCGTCTTGCCGCTGCCCGCGCCGGCAAGGATCAGCAGCGGTCCGTCGGTATGCTGCACGGCTTTGCGCTGCGGCGGGTTGAGGTCGTCGAGCAAATCGTTCATGGGCAACCGTTGTTCGTTCAATAACGAATAACGCTCTTCGCTTCTCATTCGACCGTGACGCTCTTGGCCAAGTTCCGAGGTTGATCCACGTCGCTGCCGCGCAGGACCGCGATGTGGTAAGCCAGCAACTGCAAGGGCACCACCGCCATTATCGGCATCACCAACGCGTCCAGTTCCGGAATGCCGATCACCGCGTCGGCCTTGGCCGAAGCGTCTTCGTCGCCTTCGGTCACCACCGCGATCACGGCCCCCCCGCGGGCTTTGACCTCCATGACGGCGTTGAGGATCTTGTCGTACGAGGCGTCGCGCATCGCCAACATCACCACGGGCAGGCCCTCGTCGATCAGCGCGATCGGACCGTGTTTCATTTCGCCGGCCGGGTACCCCTCGGCGTGGATGTACGAAATCTCCTTCAGCTTCAGCGCGCCTTCCAGCGCGATGGGGTAGTGCGGCCCACGGCCCAGGTACAGGAAATCATCGCGAGCGGCGAAGCCCCTCGCGATCTCGCCCACGCTCTTAGCTGCTCGCCGCAACCAGTCTTCGAACTGGGCCGGGAGCTGAAACAGGGCGTCCGCGTAGCGTTTTTGCGTCGCGGCGTCGAGCCGTCCTCTCGCCTGTCCCAGCGCAAGCGCGAGCAACACCATCGCGGCCAGCTGGCACACGAACGCCTTGGTGGACGCCACACCGATTTCCGGGCCGGCGTGAGTGTATAACACGCCGTCGGCCTCGCGCGCGATCGTGCTGCCCACGACGTTGCACACGGCCAGGGTGCGGCCGCCCCGGGCTTTGGCCTCGCGCAGGGCGCCCAAGGTGTCCGCGGTTTCGCCCGATTGGGAGATCGCCACCACCAGATCGGTCGGCGACACGATCGGATCCCGGTACCGGTACTCCGACGCGATATCCACTTCCACCGGAACGCGGGCCAGTCGCTCGATCAAGAATTTGCCGACCAGGCCTGCGTGCCACGACGTGCCGCACGCGGTGATCGTCACCTTCGCGGTCTGACGAAGCGCCTCGGCCGGAACCCCCAACTCCTCGAGGTACACCGCCCCGGTCTCGTGCGACAGGCGGCCCTGGATGGTGTTGATGAGGGCCTGCGGCTGTTCGAAAATCTCCTTCAACATGAAATGCTTGAATCCGCCCTTTTCAGCCATCGCGGGGCTCCAGGAAATCGCCACCGGCCGGCGCTCGCGCGGCCGGCCCTCCAGATCGCTGATCTCGACGCGGCCGGCCGACGCGACAATCACGTCGCCGTCCTCCAGGAACATCACCGAGCGCGTGTGGGCGAGGATCGCGGGCACGTCCGACGCGATGAACTGCTCGCCTTCGCCTACGCCCACGATCAGCGGGCACCCGTACCGAGCCGCCATCAGGACACCGGGTTCGCTCTCCGCCATCGCGACGACGGCGTATGCCCCTTTCAGCCGGGACAACGCTCCCCTGAACGCCGCCTCGAACGATTGGCCTTGTTCCAGGCCGCGATCGATCAGGTGCGCGATGATCTCGGTGTCGGTCTCGGAGCGAAATGTCCTCCCGGCGGCCGCGAGTTCGCGCCTCAGCGGCAGATAATTTTCGATGATCCCGTTGTGGATCAGCACGACGCGGCCGGCTCGATGCGGGTGGGCGTTTTCCTCCGACGGACGCCCGTGTGTGGCCCATCGCGTGTGGCCGAGGCCGATGGTCGCGGCGTACCGAGAGCTTCCGATGACGTGTTCCAGGTTGGCGAGTTTCCCCACCGCCCGCCGGACCTCCAACACGCCGTGTTCGAGAAAGGCGACGCCCGCCGAGTCGTATCCCCGGTATTCCAACCGCCTCAACCCGTCGATCAGGATCGGGACCGCGGGTTGTTTGCCGACGTATCCGATGACGCCGCACATCGTGGTTTCTCCTCCGCTATCGCCGTTTCCGAGCCCGTCGCTTGACCGCGCGTGTCGCCTTTCGGGGTTTCACCGGAAGCTTCCCCACCGCTCGCGCCGGGTCCGCTCTCTCGACCGACCTGCGCTTCGCCGTCCATCCCTCCTTGATAGTCTGCTTCGCTCGCCCGATCGCCAGCGCGCCCGGCGGAACATCCTGGGTCACGATGGTGCCCGCGGCAATAGTCGCGCCCTTACCGACGGTCACCGGCGCGACTAGCTGGGTGTCGCTCCCGACGAAAACGCCGTCCTCGATGACCGTCCGCCACTTCTTGAACCCGTCGTAGTTGCACGTGATGGTGCCCGCGCCGATGTTCACTCCCTCACCGACCGTCGCGTCGCCCAGGTAACTCAGATGGTTCGCCTTTGAGCCGATCCCCAATTCGGTTTTTTTCAGCTCCACGAAGTTGCCGACACGCGCGCCCTTCCGCAGGACCGTTCCGGGGCGAAAGTGCGCAAACGGGCCGATCGATGCGCCGTCCTCGATCACCGCGTCTTCGATCACGCAGCCATCTTTGACGGCCACGCCATCACCCAACCGAGTATTGATAAGATGGCTCGCCGGACCGAGCCAGCACCCAGATCCCACGACGGTTTCGCCCTCCAGCCACGCGCCCGGCGCCAGCGTCGTGTCTCGGCCGATCGTCACGGCGTCGTCGATCCAGATGCGAGCCGGATCGAGCAGCGTCACGCCTTCGGCCATCCACCGTCGGCGGATCCGGTCTCGCATCACGCCTTCTATCCGCGCTAAGTCCTCGCGGGTGTTCACACCCAGGACCTCCTCGGAAGCAACCGCCTCGGCCCGCACCACCAGGCCGCGGCCTACCGCCACCGCGATCACATCCGGCAGGTAATATTCGCCCTGCGCGTTGTCGGGCTTGATGGCGTCCAGCGCTCGCCGCAGAAACGTGGCGTCCATCACGTAGAGGCCGCCGTTGACCAGGCGGATCGCGCGCTGATCCGGCGTGGCGTCCCGTTCTTCGACCACCCCGACCACGCGCCCATCTTCCCCCACCACCACGCGTCCGTAACCGGAGGGCTCGTCCAGTTCGATCGCGGCGAGCGTCACCGCCGCCTCGAAGCGGCGATGGGCCTCCAACAGGCCACGCACGGTTTCGCCCCGGACCAGCGGCGTGTCCCCGCTGAGAATGATCACCGTGCCCGCTGATTCGGGAACCTGCGCCAGCGCGCAGCGCACCGCGTCCCCGGTCCCGCGCGGCGGTTCCTGGCGTACGATCACGGCCCGTCGGCCCACCCACTCCGCGACCGCGTCCCCGCCGTGCCCCACCACCACGACCATTGGCGACGCCCCAAGCGCTTCCGCGGCGCGCAAGACATAGTCCAACATGGGCCGGCCGCCCACCGCGTGCAGCACCTTGGGCGTCGCGGACTTCATGCGCTTGCCCTGTCCGGCGGCCATGACCACCACGGCCAGCTCCGGTTTTGCGGTGGTCATCGCGCGGCCTTTTCGGATGACGCCGGCTCCTCCCCGGCGGACGGCGTGTACATCCCGCCCGACACGAGCATCTTCATGGCGTCCTCCACGCTCATCGAGAGCGGGACGATCTCTTTCTCCGGGACGAACAGGAAATATCCCGATGTAGGATTCGGCGTGGTCGGCACGTAGACGTTGACCAACCGATCCGCGGTGATCTGCTGGATCTCGCCTTTTGTGATGCCGGTCACGAACGCAATCGAATACTGTCCTTTGCGCGGAAACTCCACCAGCACCACCCGGCTGAACTGCTCCCGGTTGTGGATCGAAAACGTGTCGACCACGGCTTTGAGCACTTGGTAGACGGTCTTGACCACCGGCACCTGCTTCAGCACGCTCTCCCACACCTCGACCAGCTTGCGTCCGAAGATGTTGGTCGCCAGCATGCCCACCAGCAGGAGCAAGGCGGCCAGCACCACGATGCCGAGTCCGGGAATGTAAAACGGCGTGTGCGAGGCGAGCAGGTTGCCCAGCACCCCCTCCAAGGACACGAACAAGGCCTTGAGGATCAGGTAGGTACCCCACAGCGGTGTGACGACCAACAGGCCGGTCACGAAGTATCGTTTGATCCGACTTCGGATTTGCATTCCCGCCCCGCCGGTCGCACCAGGCGCCGCAGGGTTGTCGGCTCGAGCCTGTTTTCGCGGTGGTCGCGGCATACCGATCAGTCACAAATACGCAAGAGCCCGGTCAGTGCGACCAGGCTCATTGTGCGGAACCACTCTACTAAGTTTTTCAAGATGATGCAAGGATGACCGGCTCTCACCGCGGTTTGCAATTTTCAGCCGAGTCACGTAGGATTTCTCCAGTACGATGCGCGCCAACGCGACCGGATGATCGTCCTCGAGCTGGCCTGCTTAGGAATTCGTTCCTTTCGCCAGGTGACTAAGCTGGCGATAAAACCTGGCCTCAATCTGATTCATGGTCGCACCGGGGCTGGGAAAACCACGCTCTTCAAGTGCCTTCAAGTACTGTTGTTCGGCACACCGGCGGATCAGATCGGTCTCTCGGCCAACGACGCCGCCGGTCCCGCGCAGGCGGCGGTGACGGTCCGACTGCGCAACGGAGACATCTTTCGCGTGATTACGGACTTTACCAAAAGCGCGTTCCAGATCTTGAAGTGGGAACCGAATACGCGCGCGTTCACCGCCGTGGCGTCCGATCCCTCGGCGCTGGCAACGCTGTGGGAGCCGGAATGCGGGGGACTGGCGCTGAGCGATGTTCAGGGCGCCGTGTTGTGGTCTCCGGGCTCGACGGTCGCGGCCGGAGACGACGGCCTGCCCGCCTTCGTGCCCGCCGAGGCGCCGCCGCCCCCCGCGTTGCTGACGCCCCAGGAACGCGCCGCCAAAGTCGCGCGCTTGGCGGAACTCCAGACCTCGTTGGTAGGTGCCGAGCGACTGGCGAAAACCGCGGACGAGCGCAGTGAAGCGACCGCGCGCGAGGCGCAAGCACGAAATCGCGTCGCGGCGATCGATGCGCTGGAGGCGCGCCGGAAGGAGGCTTCGGCGCGTCAAGACGAGATGGCGCCGTTCCTGCAGGGGCCCAAAGAACTCGATACGTTGCTCGACGGATACATCAAAGCGCTCCCCGCGCTCGAGGAGGAACGCACCGCGCTCAACGAAGATCTCGCCTCCCTGGCGTTGCAGATCGAAGAAGCCGGAGCCACGCCGCTCCTCAAGGCCCCGTTATTCCTGGCCGGAGCCGCGGTCACCGGCATCTCGTTCGCGGTCGCGCTGGTGCGGACGACCTGGGAATGGCTTCCGATCCTTTACGGGGTCGGCCTCGTGATCGGCGTGACCCTGGTGATCGCCTCGCTCTTGTTGGACTTCCGCCGGCTGGCGAGGAAACGGACGCTGGAGACCCAACACGCGGAGCTCCAAAAGAAAGCCTCCAGACTCGACGATCGGTTGAAGAAGACCTACGCGGTCCCCATCGCCCTCATCGCGCAAACCGGATGCGGCGACGCCGAGACCTTCAAAGCCAAACGACGAGCGGCCAGAGACTGGGCCGCGGAACAGGACCGTTTTGCCCATGAGGAGAGCCAGATCCTGGGAGGGAAGAGCCGTGCGGACCTGGAGGCCGACTGGCGGGAGGCCAAGGCCCGAGCCGAGGAGCTGTCCCGCGAGGCCGGTGAAGAGGTGGATCTCGAAAGCCTGCGCGACGCGATTCGGCACTTGACCCGAGAGCTTGACGCGGCGCCGTCGGCCGCCGCTGCCTCGACGCCTCCCCCGGCGACCAACGGCGCGCCGCCGGTCGGAGCGGGGGACCACGCAGCGGAGATCGCCGGATTCCTCGCCAAGTTGTCGGAAACGCGCTTGGAATCGGTGTCCGAGCAGCAAGGGGTCTTGCGCGTCAAGCGCCGAGGAGCGCCGGAACCCGTGGCCCTCGACTCGCTCAGCTCCGGTGAGGCGTTGCAGGCGCGGCTGGCCGTAGCGCTGGGTAGGTGGGCGGCCCGCCGGAGCGAATTGGGGTTTCCCTTGATCCTCGACGACCCCTTGGCCGGTCTCGATCCGCACGCTCGTAAGACTCTGCTCGACACCTTGGGCGGCCTGGCAGGGGATCGGCAGGTCATCGTGCTGACCAACGCCCCCGTCCCCGAGGCCGTCGGCCTCTCTCAGACCGCCCTGACCGTTGGATGAGGCTCTCATCACACGCCACGTTTCCGGGCCGTTTCATCACGTTCGAAGGCATTGACGGCAGCGGAAAATCCACGCAACTCGCGGCGCTCGCGCGCGTGCTGAACGCGCGCGGTCTGTCGGTGGTGACGACCCGCGAACCCGGCGGCACCCCGGTGGGCGACGCGATCCGAAGCGTAGTGCTGGAAGGAGCCTTTTCCGGGATGTCCGCGCGCGCCGAGTTGCTCCTCTACCTGGCCAGCCGCGTGGAACACGTGGAACGAATGATCCTCCCCGCACTCGAACGGGGATCGCTCGTGCTCTGCGACCGCTTTTCCGAGGCCACGCTCGCCTATCAAGCCTACGGCCGCGGGATCCCGGTGGAAGAGATCGCGCCGCTGCTGGCCTTCGCGGCCCGCGGTCTGGAGCCGGATCTGGTCGTGCTGTTGGATCTTCCGGCGGAGGACGGCCTCGCGCGCGTGCAGGAGCGCCGATCCGCCAATCGCCTCGATCGCGAAGCGCTCGCGTTCCATCAACGCGTGCGCGACGGCTATTTGGCGCTCGCGGCCAAGACACCCCGCCGATTCAAAATTTTCGACGCGCGGCTGTCGGTCGACGCGCTGCAGGGGGCGATTCTGGAGGCCGTGGAACCCCTGTGCGCCGGCGTCGCGTCGGGAAGCCGCGCGTGACCGCGCCTTCGCGATTCCAAGACCTGGTGGGGCACGCCCCGGTCATCGCCCGATTGCGGGCCGCGGTGTCTTCGGACCGGCTCGGGTCCGCGTATCTCCTGTTCGGCGAGCCCGGCATCGGCAAACACACGCTCGCCGTGATTTGGGCCCGCCTGCTGCAGTGCGAACGCCCTATCGGCGAACCGAACGCGAGCGAGCCCTGCGGAACGTGTCGATCCTGCCGTCAGCACGCCGCGGGAAGCCACCCGGACTGGTCGGTGCTTGAACCCGAGGACAGTACGGTCATCACGATCGATCAGGTCCGCCGCCTTCAGGACACGCTCCCCTACCGGCCGATCACCTCCAGCCGGCGGGTGGTGCTGATCCCCGAGGCGGCCCGACTCAATCCCGAGGCCTCGAACGCGTTGCTCAAGATCCTGGAGGAGCCGCCGGTCCACGCCGTGTTCATCCTGGTCACGGCCCAACGGGATCGGTTGCTTCCGACCGTGCTCTCGCGCTGCCAAGCGGTTCGATGCACCGCGCCCCCGCCCGAAGCCGTCATCACGCACCTGACCGAGAGGTTGGGCGTACCCGCCGCGGACGCGAGCCGGTTGTTCGCCGTGGCGCAGGGGCGGATCGGTCCGGCGATCGACGCCGCGGCCAACGGGGAACCCGCCGCCCTGTCGTTCGACGACGTCGGCGCCCCGGACACCATCAGCGCGCCGGCGCGCTTGCTGGACATCGCGGAACGCGTGGGCAAGGACCAGGAGGCGTTGCGCGCCCTCCTGGCGTGGCTCACGCTTTGGCTGCGCGACGTGCTGGCGTGGCAATCGGCCCGCGACCCCGCGCGCCTGCTCCACCGCCACCGCCGCACCGAGGTGGAGTGGTGGGCCCGGCGCCTGACCGTGGACGATGTCATGGCGGCCGCGGCCGGCGTCCACGCGCTGTGGATCGCGGTCAGCCGAAACCTCAATCCTCAACTCGCCGCGGAGGTCGTGCTGTTGCACCTCTCGCTGCGCGCAGGCGGACCGTCACGATGAAAAAGAGCGTAGGCATCAAACTCTGGGATAAGGGAAGACTGTACTACTACAACCCGACCGACTTTGACCTCGATCGCGACGACTGGGTACTGGTGAAGACGGAACGCCTCACGCCGGCGCGCGTCCTGGTTCCGTCTCGTCCCCTGCTGCCGATGCTGTCGGCCCCGACGCTGCGTCCGATCGTCCGCAAAGCCACCGACCGAGACCGCGAACGCATCCAAGAGTGCCTGACGCGTGCGGCGCAGGTTCGGGAGGCCTGCCTCCAAGGCATCGCCAACCACCGTCTGCAGATGCGCCTCTCCGACACGGAGGTCCTGTTCGACCGGAGCAAAGTCATCGTCTCCTTCACGGCCGAGCAGCGCGTGGACTTTCGCGCCATGGTCAAGGACCTGGCCGCTCAGTTCCGGTCTCGGATCGAAATGAAACAGATCGGGGTGCGCGACGAGGCGGGGTTGCTGGGAGGCGTCGGCACCTGCGGCTACCAACTCTGCTGTTCGATGTTTCTGACCAAATTCCACCCCATCACCACCAAGATGGTGAAGGCGCAGAACCTCCCGGTGAACAACTCCCAACTTTTGGGCGCCTGCGGCCGCTTGAAGTGCTGCCTGGCCTACGAATACGAGGGCCCGGCGCCGAAGCCAAAACTCGTCCAGTTACAGGCATAATTCTCGTCCGATGAACAAAGCGCTGCGGCACGTCGTTCGGCTGTCGAGAAGGCGGCGGATGCAAGGCGGAACGAAGCCTCGCACCGGAGCGTACTGTGTCGTACGTGAGGATGCGAGGCTGAAGTGACAACGCAGCAGACGCCCCTTATCGACAGCCGCCACCGGTATTACATCACCACCCCGATTTACTACGTCAATGACGTGCCGCACATCGGGCACGCCTACACCACCATCGCGGCCGACGTCCTCGCGCGCCACCACCGGCAGCGCGGTGATGAGGTCTTCTTTCTCACCGGGACCGACGAACACGGACAAAAGGTCAAGCAAGCAGCCGACAAGCGCGGCGTGCCTGCGCAACAACACGTCGATGAGTTGGTCGGTCGGTTTCAAGGTCTCTGGAAGCGGCTCAACATCTCGAACGACGACTTCGTTCGCACGACCCAGAAGCGCCACACCGCAATCGTCCAGGAAGTGCTCACCCGACTACGGGACCGCGGCGAGCTGTACCAGCAGACGTATCAAGGATGGTATTGCCTCCCCGACGAGCGGTTCTGGTCCGACGAGGAGGTCGGCGACGGCAAGTGCCCGGACTGCGGCCGGCCCGTCGAGCGCCTCGCGGAACAAAACTATTTCTTCAAGATGAGCGGGTACCGCCAACGTCTGGTCGATCATATCAAGACCAACCCGGATTTCATCCGGCCGGAGAGCCGCCGCAATGAGGTGCTGGGATTCCTCGGGCAACCCCTGGGCGATCTCTGTATCTCCCGCCCCAAAGCCCGGCTGCCCTGGGGGGTGCCGTTTCCGTTCGACGACGCCTTCGTGACGTACGTGTGGGTGGATGCGTTGGTGAACTACGTTTCGATTCCGGGATACGTGGCGGACCAAGCGCGGTTCGCGCGGTGGTGGCCCGCCAGCGTTCACCTGGTCGGAAAGGACATCCTGACCACCCACGCGGTGTACTGGTCCACGCTGCTCATGGCGCTCGATCTTCCTCTACCCAAAACCATCTTCGCGCACGGGTGGTGGACCGTGAACGGCGAGAAGATGTCCAAGAGCCTGGGGAACGTCGTGGATCCCGGGGCGATGGTCGAGGAGTTCGGCGTTGATCCGTTTCGGTATTTCCTCTTACGGGAAGTTCCGTTCGGGCAGGACGGCGACTTCTCGCGCAGCGCGTTAATCGGTCGATATAACAGCGATCTGGCCAATGATCTCGGCAACCTCGTAAGCCGAACCCTCACGATGATCGAGCGTTACTCGCAGAGCACGATCCCGTCACCCGGTCCCGACGACGGGTTCGAGGAACTGGTGGCGGCCGCCGCACGCGAAGTGGCCAACTCGCTCGACCACTTCCAGTTCCACCGCGCGCTGCAGGAAATCTGGGTGGTGATTGATCGTGCCAACCGCTATATCGAGTCATCGGCGCCGTGGAACCTCGCCAAAGATCCCGCCAACCGCGTCCGGCTCGATGACGTCTTATACGTGTTGGCTGAAACGCTCCGTCATGTCTCACGCTTGATCTCGCCGTTCATGCCCCACACGGCCGGCGCGATCGGCCAAAGCCTGGGACTCGGCGATGTTTCGAACGGCGGTCCGGCCCAGTGGGGATTTCTGAAAGCCGGACACCGCGTTCACAAAGCTCCGCCATTGTTCCCACGACAGGTCACGCCCTCGACCGGAAGGAGCTCCATGGACACAGCCGCCTCAACCGTATCCGTGTCGCCCACTCCCCAGACCGGACTGATCGGCATCGAAGATTTTCAGAAAGTCGAGTTGCGCGTGGGCAAGGTGCTGGCGGCGGAACGCGTGCCCAAGTCGTCCAAACTGCTCAAGCTCCAAGTCGATCTGGGAACCGAAACGCGGCAGATCGTCGCGGGCATCGGCATGAAGTACGAGCCCGATGCTTTGATCGGACGGTTCGTCGCGGTGGTGGCCAACCTCAAACCCGCCAAGCTCATGGGCGTTGAGTCGCACGGCATGATCCTCGCGGCCGGCGACAAAGAAGTCGTTGGGCTGCTCGGGTTCGCCGAGCCCGTCCAACCCGGAATGAAAATCAAATAGAACTGTGTTCGAGTAGGTACTTTTGGAGCCTGTTCGGGAAAGGTCAGATGCAAGGCGCCGCTAAGCACCGGAGCGGAGCGTACTGAGTGCGTACGTGAGCACCGGAGCGCAAGCGGCAACGCCGCAGATGGCCTTTCCCGGACAGGCTCCGAGCACGAATTGACTTCGCGCCGAAGCGTTTGCTATGGTACGGCCTTCGCTTTTCCCCGCCTGATGCCCGTCCGCGTGCCGAGGTAGCTCAGTCGGTAGAGCAGAGGCCTGAAAAGCCTTGTGTCGGGAGTTCGATTCTCCCCCTCGGCACCATTTAAAATCAACGGGTTGGCGAGGTCACTCAGCTGGGCCACTCCCTCGGTTGCTACCATTTTGCTACCGCTTTTTCCCGAATTCGCTTTTGGACCGAGTACCAGCGCCGCCAGCTTCTCCGCCGCTTGACTGTTCGTGGCCTTCATGAGATGACCGTAGGTGTCCATCGTCACCTTGATCGACGCGTGCCCCAACTGCGTCTGAATGTACTTCGGGTGCTCGTTGTTCGCGATCAGCAAACTCGCGTACGTGTGGCGCAGATCGTGGAACCGAATGGTCCGCAGTCCGGCGCGCCGCAGCGCGGGATAGAACCCGCGTAGTGTGGTGTCCCGATGACGGCTTTACAATGAGCGACCTTCTCCAAAATCGCATCGACCTTTTTCGTCCAGACGAACGGTTGGGGATTCTCGTTGTTGACCCGGATGAACTCTTCGATCGCCGCGACGAGTTCCGGGACGCTGCGGAACACCCCGCGACGAAGGCGTTCGCGCGTGATCTCTCCGAACCATCTCTCCACCAGGTTCAACCACGACGAACTCGTCGGCGTGAAGTGCAGGTGGAACCGGGGATGCTTGGCCAGCCACGCGTTGACCTTGGGGTGGTTGTGCGTGCCGTAGTGGTCCAAAATCATGTGGATGGCCAACTCCGCAGGCACGGCGCGGTCGATCTGTCGCAGGAACTTCCGAAATTCAACCCGGATTCCGCAGTTGACTTCGTTACGAGGTGGGAACCGGAGGCCTGGCGCGTGGCGAACGCCGTGGGGGCAGCCGGGGGATGACGGCCTCGGGCGGGGTGGCGGGCTCGGGTGAGCCGTCGGTCA